>JAESRU010000148.1 GCA_016764455.1 Hyphomicrobiales bacterium
GCGTTGACCTGGCCTTTTTTGCCGAGCGCGCGAACGCGCACGTCTTCCAGCGCAGAATCATCACCCGCGCCTGCAATGGCGGCGTTGAGGTCTGTTTCGATTTTTTCGATATCAGTCATGAAGTTCTCGTCTCGATTTACCAGATTTTGATGTGGGCATAATGCCCATATCAAAACCGGTGATTTAATCGATTATGCCGAGAGAATTCAGGCGCGGGCTGATTCCGCCTTGTCTACAAGCGCCTTGAATGCCGCCGGCTCACGTACCGCAATATCCGCGAGGACCTTGCGATCAACCTCGACGCCTGCCAGCGTGAGGCCGTTGATAAACTGGCCATATGTGACGCCGTGTTCACGGGCAGCCGCATTGATGCGTTGGATCCACAAAGCGCGGAATTTCCGCTTTCTGACGCGCCTGTCGCGATAGGCATATTGGCCGGCTTTGTCGACCGCCTGCATGGCGATGCGGATGGTATTTTTACGGCGGCCAGAATAACCCTTGGCTGCCTTGAGAACTTTTTTGTGGCGGGCGTGTGATGTGACGCCGCGTTTGATACGGGACATTGGAAAACTCCGGTTTTAATCCTGATCAGGCTGGTTTCAGTGAACTAGCCGTTGGGGAGAAATTGCTTGACGATCTTGGCATCTTGGGAGCAGAGGATTGTGGTCCCGCGCTGGTTACGGATCTGTTTGTTGGTCCGTTTGATCATGCCATGCTGTTTGTTGGCCTGGTTCCCACGAACCTTGCCACTTGCCGTCAAGCTGAACCGTTTTTTCGCTCCGCTCTTGGTCTTCATCTTGGGCATTTTGCTAACTCCTTGTTTCCCGCTCAAAATGCGCGCCAGAGAAATTCTGCCACACAGGATTTTGATCCGGGAATGCTGTTGGTAATTTCAAAAACAATGGCGATGAACCAAAGTCTCTTTTCGCATTCATGAACCGCCACGGCATGCCCTGCCGGTCGGTTCGATCAAAGGCTTATACACAGTTGGGATTACAAAAACAACAGGTCTGTGCGGCGTGATAAATGTTCCTTCAGAACAAAAATTCAAGTGAATTGGATTTTTATGTAGCTTTGTGTGTTCCTCAGTAAATATGACAAATTCAGGGTTGTGAATTGCCGGACAAAAAATTCCAGAAACCGCGTTTGCTGTGATACGTTCTGCGCGAGGCACGGGGCAAACTGGTCCTGATTGAAGATGTGGATAAATACGAGGATGCGTTACATGAATTTTCTTTACCGGCCTGTGCGCATGGCCAGCTTTCTTGTTTTGGGCCTGACCGCCGCTTGCAGCAGCAGCGGGACGGATATTGATACCCAGGCAAGCACTTCCAACCAAACCCAGACTACACGCACCAGGCAGGCCCCGATCCCGACACCCCCGGCTCAACAGCGGGTGGCGCGGACTACCGAACGGTCACCGCTTGGAGCGGACGAATTGCGCACGGCCCTTGCCGGCAACAGTGTTTATGTTGGCAATCCCGGCTCAGAATTTGCCGCCGTCCACAATAACGATGGCTCAATGGCAGGCAGAAGTTGGGGCAGCGGCAATGATGAAAGCGGTGAAGGCGAATGGCGGGTTGATGACAATGGCCAATATTGCCGGAAATGGAGCAATGGCTGGTCGGCTGGCCAATGGGGCTGTTTTGAAGTTTACCGCGACGGCGACAATCTGCAATTGGAACGGGTTAGTGGCGCTGGCGCCAATGGCGCGATGGAGCTGAAAGACGGAAACCCTCACGACCTTTAGGGCCTGAGGGTTTCTGAATTATCATTCGTATAAGTTTAGTTGATTAGCGCGGGGCCAGGATCATGATCATCTGGCGGCCTTCAAGCTTTGGCGAAAATTCCACCTTGGCGATATCTTCGGTCTGGTCGCTGACGCGATGCAGAAGGTTCATCCCCAATTCCTGATGGGCCATTTCCCGGCCGCGGAAACGTATGGTCACCTTGACCTTGTCGCCAGCTTCGAAAAACCGCAGCATTGCCCGCATCTTCACGTCATAATCGTGCGTGTCGATGTTGGGGCGCATCTTGATTTCTTTGACATCTACGGTCTTTTGTTTCTTGCGCGCTTCGGCAGCTTTCTTCTGGGCTTCATATTTGAAGCGGCCATAATCAAGAATTTTGCAAACCGGCACTTTCTCGTTCGGTGAAACTTCTACGAGATCAAGCCCGGCATCGCGGGCGATCGTCAAAGCTTCTTCGAGCGTGATTTCACCTTTATTGTCGCCGTCTTCTGTAATGAGACGGACGGACGCAGCGGTGATTAACTCATTGACACGGGGGCCTGTCCGGGTCGGGGCGGTGTTRAATGGTCTTCTTGCTATCTCAATCTCTCCTGTCGTAATTTAAATAATCTGCTTGTTCACTATCGGTCTGTATACCATGGAATGGTTTGAAGTTTTTAGAATTGAAAACATTCTAACGCAAGTCAATAGACTGACCAATATCAGCTATCCACATTCAATAGCTGATTGTATAGCGCAATCATTGCCACATTGCTGTTGGAAAGTGAAAAATTGTCCTTGATATGACGGCGACCACGTTTGCCAATTTTCTTACATTCTGCAACATCAAGGGTCAGGGCATGGGAGATGATGTCTGCAAGTGCCCGCGCATCGCCGCGCGGAAATCGCCACCCGGTTAGTTTGCTGTCATCCAATTCAGGGGGCGCAAGAATGGTTTCCCTGGGCGCCCCAAAATCTGTCCCGACCACCATACGTTCCATCGCTGAGGCTTCGGCGACGGTCCGGCCAAAGGCTTCAGGCCGCAATGTTGGCATCACCACCAAATCAGCAAGGGCCAGGGCCGCTGGCATATCCTGGTTGTGAGGCACGAAAAAACAGGATTTCTCAAGATCCAAATCCGCGATCAATTGGTTCAGCGATGCCAGATGTTTCTTTTTTTCGCCAGCTTCACCCATCATCACRAACTGAATATTTGCTTCGCTCCGGGATTTGACAATGGCCGCRGCTTCGATCAGCAGGCGTTGGCCCTTGATACCGGTGATGCGGCCCGGCAACAGGACAATACGCGCCGTAGAATCAATATTCATTGTCTGCGCAACGGCGCTGATACGGGCTTTTGATACCCGGGCCAGATTGAATTGTTCGATATCCGTTCCGGGATATACTATTTTGATCCGGTCCCTGCTTTCCGGATATTGCGTGACAATATGTGCCARCGTGTATTGGGAATTTGCGATCACCACATCGCCGCGCGCCATCACACTATTGTACCATCGTTTCCAGGGGCCTTTGGAGCCATATATGCCGTGATAACTTGTAACAAACGGGAGTTTTAGCTGTTGATTTGCCCAATAGGCACTCCATCCAGGAGCCCGAGAATGGGCGTGGATGAGATCTACCTTATTGTCGCGGACCAGATGAACCAGGCGCGTAACATTGCGGGTAATTGTAATCGGGTTTTTTGTATCCGCTGGAAACGGAATCCAGGTTGCGCCACTGGATTCCAGTTGCGATACCAGACGCCCGGGGCCACATGCCACAATCGACTTGCCTCCGGCAGCGACAATTGCGGCCGCGGCGWCAAGGATCGACACTTCCGCGCCGCCAGCATGCAGGGACGGGTTTAAATGCAAAATGGTTTTTCCGACGAGTGGCACTTATTTTTCTTCTTGAAATGGACTGTCGTTGGGAAACACAGGCGGTTTATAGCAGAATCGGTGATGGATAACAGGGTATCCYGCAAAAACTGAAATTGCTTGAAAATCACAGATCAGTCAGGTTGAATTATATTATGCCAACAGCCAGAAACCTTCATTTTATCAATGTTGCTCACGACAATGATGTTGAGCAGGCATCTATATCCGTTCGCAGAATTGAGGGCGGAGATAGCGGGCGTCCGGGAATTTTCTGGATCAATGGTTTCATGTCGGTCATGGCCGCAACAAAGGTATCTGCCGTTTCCAAATGGGCGCAGGAGAACGAGCGAAATCTGGTAAAATTTGATTTTGGTGGTCACGGCGAATCCGGTGGCACCATGATGGACGGGACGATTGGTCGTTGGCTGAAAGAAGCCCATACGGTTTTTTCTGAATTTGCTTCAGGCCCACAAATCATTGTCGGATCAAGTATGGGCGGATGGATTGCTCTGCTTCTCAATAAATTGATTGCTGAACAGACCGTCAGGCAAGCGTCTGTCCACGGGATCGTATTGATCGCACCTGCGGTCGATATGAGCGAGCGTTTGATGTGGCAAAAATTCCCGGAAACTGTTCGCGACGAAATTCTGCAACGCGGATATTATGAAAGACCGTCCGCGTATGACGACGGCCCGTATTTGATTACCCGCCGGTTGATCGAAGAGGGTCGCGATCATCTGCTATTTGACGCGCCGCTTGCCACAAATTGCCCGGTTCGAATTCTACACGGCATGCGGGACCCGGATGTTCCCTGGCAATTGTCGTTGGAACTTGTCGCGCATCTGGGTGATAGCGATGTGGTGCTACAATTAATCAAGGATGGCGATCACCGGTTATCCCGGGACCAGGATATTGACCTGTTAATCGCGACCATTGATCGCCTTGGCTAACGAGGTCAGACCTTCGCGGTAGGTTGGAAAAATCAATGTATGTCCGGTCGCGGCCAGCATTCGGGCATTGCTGACCCGTTTATTCTCTTCATAAAAACTCCGTCCCAATTGCGACAGGCCGGACTTTTCCAAAGACGTGGCGGGTGGTGGCTCGATCCCGAGCAAACCAGCGGCGAACACAATCACGTCTTCTTGCGCCGTTGGAAAATTATCACAAATGTTGAAAACACCCCCATTGGCGTCCTGGCGCTGCATCAGGGCGATGGCAATATCAGACAGATCAGCCACATGAATACGGTTGAATATGTGACCGGTGCCTGAAATTCGTTTTACCTTGCCTGCCTTGAGACGCAGCAAGATATTCCGGTCAGGCCCGTAGATACCGGCAAGGCGCAGGATATCAATCGGGATATTGTGTCGCGCGCCAAGGTCTTGCCATGCGGTTTCAGCGGCGACACGTACCTGTCCACGCTTTGAGGCAGGCTCTGTGCCAGCGTCTTCATCGATCAAGGCACCATCAAAATCGCCATAGACGCTCAAGCTGGAAAGATATGTGATGCGGGCCGGATGTGTTTTCCGGGTGGCGAAAATCTGGGTGACAGCCCCGATCATCGGATCACCTGCTTCGCCCGGTGGGACGGATATCAAAAGGTGGTCGGCATTTGCGAGCTTGTTGGAAACATCTGGAGGAAAATCATTTTCAGAAACCACAGTGACATCAACATCTGTCGCTGAAAGTTGCTTTGCTTTTCCAGCATCACGCATTGTGCCCGCAACCGCCCAACCAAGATTTTGTGCACGGCGGGAAATTTCAGAAGCGCTATAGCCGATGCCTAGAATGAACAAACTGGTCATGAAACCACCTCCAGGTCTTGCCATTCCAGACGCACCGSATCMTCNNWTTMAGATKGWAGATACCGKMTCCGSRCATCATTGAARSCCGYCTCRTCSAGCAATTGYCGRCAGGCCCAKATYGCCATGGCRCGCACGAGRGGCGAYGGATCATCSAGATTRYTGRKYGCRCTTKKTRCAAGYGTYKSGTCRCCRCTATTGCCGATGGCGATCAGGCAATTGCGCACAAAWCKATCACGACCGGTTCGCTTCACAGGGGAYCCYGAAAAATACGACCGGAACCYGGYRTCATCCARAGACGCCAACATGTCCAGCGGYGGCATTTCCATTTCAGCGCGCGGAAGAAGGGCTGCTTCCTGCGCCATTTTGGCGAACCGGTTCCATGGGCAGATGGCCAGGCAATCGTCGCAGCCGTAAATCCGGTTACCCATGGCTTTGCGGAATTCTGGCGCAATATGGCCTTTATATTCAATGGTCAGATAAGAAATGCAGCGCCGGGCATCTAGTTTGTATGGTGCTGGAAACGCTTTTGTAGGGCAGATATCCATGCAGCGCTGGCAGGACCCGCAATGATCTTTGCTGCTCTCATCACCATCCAGATCATGGCTGGTAAAGATTTCGCCGAGAAACAACCACGAGCCAAATTTTTGCGACACCAGATTTGTATGCTTGCCTTGCCAACCCAGACCAGATGCCTGACCCAGAGGTTTTTCCATCACCGGGGCGGTATCCACGAAAACCTTTACCTGGGAGCCGGTTTTTTCGACAAAAGCGCGGGCGACGCGCTTGAGACGTTTCTTCACCAGATCATGATAATCCTTGCCCCGGGCATAGACGGAAATGTTGCCGCCAGTCCGCCGTACCAAATTTTCCATCGGGTCAATTTCAGGRCCGTAATTCATTCCAAGCACAATGATCGAGCGGGCAWCMGGCCACAGAGARTGAGGATGACCTCKTCGYTCCGCRTGSGTYGCCATCCAGTCCATGCTGCCGTGATGGCCTTTGGCCAGATAGTCATCAAGACCCGCGCGGCTATCACCCAGATCAGCGATGCGTACAAAAGCAGACTGATCGAACCCCGCRAGGGAAGCTTGTTCTTTGATGAATGATTTCAAATCTTCGGTCATGGACGATCAGACTATGCCTTGCGCATTAAAAATCCAGATCGGCATATGAGGTTGGCACCGTCATGCCGCGAATTTTATCAGTAAAAAGTGTTCGGAAGGCGGGTCGTGATTTGATCCGGGCATACCAGTTTTTGGCGTCAACATTCTCCGACCAAGGCACATCACCGAGAAAATCAACGCACGATAAATGCGCAGCAGCGCAAAGGTCGGCATAAGTGATTGCATCACCGCAGAGCCAACTTGAGCGCGCCGCCAGAAAGCCTATATATTGCAGATGATAGCGGATATTGGCGAGACCGGCGCGCACCGCATTGCCATCTGGCGGACCGCCGCCAAATTCCTTTGGTGAGAACCTGCGATCGATTTTCTCCACCACCAGATTCCGGGTGACTTCCTCATTGAATTTTTGATCGAACCAGGCAATGACCCGGCGCATTTCGGCGCGTGCAACCGGGTCTTCAGGCATCAACGAATTACTGATCGAAGGTGCCAGACCAGCTTCTTCAACATATTCGAAAATAATCGTGTTGCCACAAATTGCCGCGCCCGTGTCAGTTTCCAAAACCGGCACGGTTCCTGCTGGATTGAGGCGTAGAAAATCTTTCCGGCGGTCCCATGCCTTTTCCTCGACCCAGTTAAACTCGATTCCGTATTCGCCTGCCACAAGGCGAACCGAGCGGGAGAACGGACATAGCGGATAATGATATATTGTGTGCATGGGAGCGGAAGATGCCTGACAGATTTGTCCTGAATTATGACGCCAGATATAATTGGGCTTTGTGAACAGAGTCTTTCTCCGCTATAGAGCGCCTGCTTGTCTGGAACAAGACCAACAACTTGGATTGGGCCAAAACATCCATGCCTATCGAGCAAATTCTGCTTCTGGCGATCATTCAGGGATTTACTGAATTCCTGCCGGTATCATCCTCCGGTCATCTGATTCTGTTGCCGGTTTTTTCAGGATGGGCGGATCAGGGTCTGGTGACCGATGTGATGGTGCATCTTGGATCGCTAGTTGCCGTCATCGTCTATTTCTGGCGCGATGTATTGCGTATAATTTCAGGCAGTTTTGAATTGCTGCGCGGGCAATGGACCGACAATTCCCGCCTCGCTTTTTATATTGGTATTGGAACCCTGCCAGCGATCGCGTTTGGATTGTTTCTGAAAACCTTCGGCTTGATGAGCCTGTTTCGCAACGTCGAAATTGTTGCCTGGAACGCAATCATTTTTGGCATTCTCATGTTGCTGGCCGACCGCTTTGGGCGGCGCGACAAAGAAATGCAGGATATGGGCATCAAGCAGGCGATCGCCATTGGCGTGGCGCAGGCTTTGGCGATTATTCCAGGCACCAGCCGCTCCGGCATCACCATGACAATTGCCCGCTCGTTGGGGTTCAAACGCGCCGAAGCCGYGCGGTTTTCATTTCTGCTCGGCATTCCAGCAATCGCTGCCGCCGGCGGCCTGACCATGTTTGAATTAGTGGAAACTGGCCAGAGCATCCCCATGGACGGGATATACGCCGCTGTGCTGACGTTTTTTTCAGCACTGGTGGCGATCGCGTTTCTGATGCGGCTTGTCAGCAAAATCGGGTTGTTGCCATTCGCGCTTTATCGCTTTGCGCTGGCGGCTGTCCTGTTTGCCTATATTTATGGCTGGCTGCCGGGTCTTTCCGCCTAGCGGACAATCCGCCTAGCGTACAAATTGTTCGAACTGGCCGGTGCGGCGAAACCGATCCAGATAGGTTGGCAGAATAAGCCCCATATTTACCGGTAAAATACCAAGACCATCAAAGGTGCGACCTTCATCGATAGCGGCATCAGACACGACATTGTCTTGGCCAAGCATCTTCACCTGATCCAAGGTCAACAGCGGGTTTGGCAACATCTGCAAAAACATCKCTTGGATSCGCGCAAGGGCGGCAGGGACCGACACCAGAATTCGTTTGCGTCCGGTCGCAGCAATGGCCCGTTCGACCATATCGTGCATGGTAACGGTTTCCGGCCCGCCAAGTTCATAAATGCCTTTGCCATCTGCCAGAGTTTGCACCATTGCTTCGGCAACGTCACCGACAAATACCGGCTGAAATTTTGTTTCAGACCCAACCACTGGAAATATTGGCGTCATCCGCGCAAGGCCCGCAAACGTATTGAACAAATTATCGCCGGGGCCGTAAATCACCGACGGGCGTAAAATTACCGCATCAGGATAGGCCGCCAGGGCACCCGCCTCGCCGGCTGCTTTGGAGCGGGCATAATGGGCATCGGATTCAGTATCTGCGCCAATTGAAGACATATGCACCAGGCGCGATACGCCTGCGGCTTCAGAGGCTCTTGCGACCGCGCGGGCGCCAAAATCATGAATAACATCGAACCGCTGTTGGCCTGACTGGAACAGAATACCCACCAAATTGATGACGCCCCAGGCATTGTTGACCGCGGCATCGATGCTGGCGCGGTTGCGCAAATTGGCCTGGATCATTTTGATCTGGCCAACGCCGCCGAGCGGCTGCAAATGTCCCGCAAGGTCCGGGCGGCGCACGGCAACCCGGATGCGATATCCCTGGCGCGCCAGCTTGGCGACAACCTGACGGCCGACAAATCCCGAACCACCAAAAACCGTTACCAGCTTGTCGCTGCTCATGAGAGACCCTTCCTCGTGAAATACAAACTTATGAAATTCAAACCGCAAAACCCGCTCTGGACGCGGCTAGCTCCGATAGAAAATATCCGGTTCGAATCATTCTGTACAGGTATCTAACCGCATGACCCCTTCATTTTACACCAATTCCGCAAACAATTGCTGGCGCAAAAGCCATATGCGCGTTGACAATGTAGATTAAGCTACTTATCCATCGCCGTTATGCCCAGGTGGCGGAATTGGTAGACGCGCTGCGTTCAGGTCGCAGTGGCCGCAAGGCCGTGGAAGTTCGAGTCTTCTCCTGGGCACCATTTGCAGGTTTTTCAGCCATCGAGAGGCCAAACCATGACCATCATTCTGCATAAAGGCGATTTGCCGGACGGTCTGGACCTCGGCGCTTCCGTTGCCATTGATACCGAAACCCTCGGACTTCACCCCCATCGTGACCGGTTATGCCTGGTGCAATTGTCGGCTGGTGACGGAGATGCCCATCTGGTCCAAATCCCGGCCGATAATATTGATGCTCCGAACCTGCGTCGGCTGATCGATGATCAGGCCATACTGAAAATATTTCATTTTGGCCGGTTCGATATCGCCATGCTCAACACATATCTCGGCACCGATTGCCGCCCGGTTTTCTGCACCAAGATCGCATCCCGTCTGACCCGAACCTATACTGACCGTCATGGCCTCAAAGATCTGTGCCGGGAAATGCTCGGGGTTGATTTGTCCAAGGCGCAACAAAGTTCTGACTGGGGCGCTGAGACCCTGAGCAAAGAGCAACAAACATATGCCGCCTCTGATGTGCTTCATCTGCACGATTTGAAAAAGATATTTGTAGCCCGGCTGGCGCGCGAAAACCGCACCGAATTGGCGCAATCATGCTTTGATTTCCTACCGACCCGCGCTGCAATCGACCTTGCAGGATGGCCGGATGAGGATATTTTCTCCCACTGATATTTGTGTGCTAGAAATGCGATAGCAATTAGGACTGCTCGTGCCGCAAAATATTCATATTCTTGCGACAAACATGGGACGATATTTATCGGTACCCGAATGCTTTCAGTAAAAGGCATGACAAGAGGTCAGTTTGGCAATCGCAGACAACGAAAACACAGAGAACGAAAATTGGATAGACGATAACCGCGAACGCGCTTTTGTGCTGGCGCGGCGCCATACCCGGTTTGTACGTGTCATGCGGCTGGCACTGCCCGCCCTCACTTTATTCATTTGTGGCGGGATAATCTATTTCAGTGGCCTTTTGACAAGCACACCGCCAACTTTCGAAATAACCAGCATTGGCATCAAAGACGGCACTTTGACTATGGAAAATGCGCGCCTTACCGGGGTCAATGAAGATAACCGCGCCTATGTGGTCAATGCAGATACGGCGTCACAGCAATTGTCCCAGCCAGATGTATTTGATCTTGATAATATCGATGCTCAAATCTCCGGCGGCGACGCGGCATGGGCCAGCGTTGAAGCTGATAGAGGGCAGTATGATCGCGAGCAAGAAACACTTCGGCTGGAACAGGATGTGCATGTTCTGTCTGGTGACGGATATGATGTGCAGCTTGAATCTGCGTTTGTGGATTTGAAGGCCGGGACGGTTGTCTCCGACGACCCGGTCGAAGTTCAGATGATGAATGGCACTGTAAACGCCCAGGGCCTCGAGATAAGCAATAACGGCCAGACGATTCGATTTTTCAATGGCGTCTCGTTGAATTTCACGCCGGGCGGCACTGATAAAAATTCAGAAACAAGTGACATTGGCGATGAATAGAATTTCGCATTTTTTGTTGGCGGCCTTGATGCTGGCCTTCATCTCTCTTCCTGTTGCAACGGTTGCCGCGCAGGGAATGTCGGAAATGTTTTCGGGATTTTCGTCTAATTCCGGCAAGGAAATCAATATTACTGCAGACAGTCTCGAAGTTGACGATTCGCGAAATACCGCCACATTTCGTGGCAACGTGAAGGTTGTGCAGGGGGACGTGACCCTGAATACGGCAATTCTCAAGGTTGATTATATTGAGAGCGCCAATGGCTCCAGTCAGGAAATTGACCAGATGGAAGCCTCGGGCAGTGTGGTGGTTAGCTCTGGCAGCAATACGTTGACCGGCGACCGGGCGCTTTTTGAAATGCTCCGGCAATTTATTACGGTCACCGGCAACGTGGTGATCTCGCAGGGAGACAATGTCCTTAGGGGATCGAAACTGGTGATCAATCTGATTGAAAACACAACCCATCTTGAGGGCGGCCGCGTTCAAGGCAGTTTCATGCCCAGACGCGCCAACTGACAATCAAGGCATGGCCGGGCATGGTAGGACATAGCCAGACCCGGTAATATATCTCTGCTATAATCAACGCATGAATCGTGGTTGATTCACCAAAAATTAACCACGCGGCGTTGAATTGGAATCGTTGGACCATGGTGAATATCTGGCCTTTTTCACGGCGCAAAGCCGAACCAGAGGAAGAACCGTTTTACGTTCCTCCTGAGGTTCACGTCGCCGCGCCGCCGGTCCATGTAGACCCTGTAGTTTCAATACCAGAGCCTGGCCCTGAGCCGAAAGCTGCTAGCTGGCTGGCGGTGCATGGGATCAGCAAGCAATTTGGTAACCGCGCCGTGGTAAGAGACGTAAGTCTTCGTGTCGCACGCGGGGAAGCGGTTGGTCTGTTGGGACCAAACGGGGCTGGCAAAACAACCGTATTTTATATGATTACGGGATTGCTGAAGGCGGATAGCGGACGGATTGAACTGGATGGACATGATATTTCAGCGTCTCCCATGTATCGGCGGGCCCGGCTCGGGATCGGCTATTTGCCTCAGGAAGCGTCAATTTTTCGCGGGCTTTCGGTGGAAGCAAATATCCGTGCTGTCCTTGAAATTTCGGAACCCAACCGTCGCAAGCGCAATGAGCGCCTTGATGAATTGCTGGAAGAATTCAATATCACGCGGTTGCGGAAATCACCTTCCATCGCCCTTTCAGGTGGTGAACGCCGCCGGGTCGAAATTGCCCGGGCTTTGGCGAGCAACCCGTCTTTCATGTTGCTGGACGAACCATTTGCCGGGGTCGATCCGATCGCGATCGGAGATATCCGCAATCTCGTTCGCCACCTTACCAAACGGGGCATTGGCGTGTTGATTACCGACCATAATGTACGCGAGACGCTTGATCTGATTGATCGCGCCTACATCATTTATGAAGGCAGCGTCTTGATGGAAGGTACCCCGGACGAGATCATCAATAACCCCGATGTCCGGCGGTTATATCTCGGCGAACAATTCAGTCTTTAAGACAAACAGGATTACAGGCACAGACCGAACATGGCGATTTCTCAAAAACTGCAAATAAGGCAGAGCCAGGGCCTGGTCATGACGCCGCAATTGCAGCAGGCGATCAAGCTGTTGCAATTTTCCCATCTTGAATTATCGAGCTATGTAGAATCGGAAATTGAACGCAACCCGCTGCTTGAAACTGATGACAACCCGGAAGGCGGTGCTGAACGGCGCCAGGAATCAGGGAACGAACAAGCCGCGGCTGACGAAAACAGCCCCGGCACAAATTCTGAGGGTAGCGGCGAAGACGTAGCCACCCTCCGGTTGGACGGTGCCGACAGCAACGCCACCACCACGCTTGATTCTGATTACGACAATGATTTTTCCGATGATACGCCAGCAACTTCACAACCCCAGGCAACGGAATTTCAAGATAGTGGCTGGGCCAATATGGGTGCCGGGAGCCCCGGCGGGTTTGATACCCGTGATTTTGATTCCCAGAGCCAGCTCACGGCCGAAAAAACCCTGCACGAACATCTCTCCGATCAGATGCATCTGGTAATTTTTGATCCGGCTGAGCGATTGATCGCCCAGCATCTGATCGATGGGGTCGATGATACCGGTTATATGCGGCTCAATATCGATAATCTTGCCGAGCGCCTCGGTGCACCGGCCACAATGATTAAAGAAACTTTGGGTACGTTGCAGGCTTTCGATCCGCCCGGCATTTGCGCCCGCGATCTGGCTGAATGCCTGACGATCCAGTTACGCGAAAAAGACCGTCTTGATCCGGCCATGGAAATCCTTGTTGGCAATATGGAGCTGCTGGCGAAACGGGAATTGGCGCAACTCAAAGAGCTTTGCAAGGTGGACGACGAAGACCTTACCGACATGATTTCCGAAATCCGGGACCTCAACCCCAAGCCCGGCGATAGTTTTGGCCCGCACCTGATGCAACCGGTTATCCCGGATATTTTTGTGCGCGCCCGCCCTGACGGCTCGTGGCATATCGAACTGAATACAGAAACCCTGCCCCGGGTTCTGGTCAACAAGCAATACCATGCCAGCGTTTCCGGCACTGCGCGCTCGGATGACGAAAAGAACTTTATTGCCGATTGCCTGCAAAATGCCAACTGGCTGGTTAAAAGCCTGGACCAGCGGGCGCGTACCATATTGAAAGTCGGGTCTGAAATTATTCGCCAGCAAGATGGTTTTCTGGCTTACGGCGTCCAGCACTTACGGCCCCTTACCTTGAAGATGGTTGCGGACGCGATTGAGATGCACGAATCGACTGTGAGCCGGGTCACCACAAATAAATACATGGCGACCCCGCGCGGCATTTTTGAATTGAAATATTTTTTCACCTCCGCGATCCAGTCCGCAGACGGTGGCGACGCCCATTCGGCAGAAGCCGTGCGCCACAGAATCCGCAAGATGATAAACGAGGAAAGCCTGGACGGTATTCTCTCGGATGATCAGGTCGTCAGGATATTGCAAGCGGAAGGCATCGATATTGCCAGGCGCACGGTGGCGAAATATCGCGAATCTCTCCGTATCCCCTCATCAATCCAACGCCGGCGCGAGAAAAAACAGGCGCTTTGATGCCAACACGTGTGGATATCATATTCCCGATGAAACTGTGCAAACTGCATTGACAGGGTGGCTGGCTGGTCATAGGTTCCGGCCCGCACAATATCAAACAGTACAAGTTCAGTATTTGCGGCAAATCCGATTGGCCGCAGCAGACCGGTTTGATCAATAGTTTGAATTTTCGGCCTGTGGATGAATGGAATTGTGATTGTCATATGGATTGGGCAACCGGGCTGAATATGCTAGATATATCCAACTTGGTTGCACCTTTAAAACTGTTTCAATGCCCCTCGCAAGGGCGGTAGGTTTGGACGCATAACAGGAACGGATCAGATGGATCTCAGTGACCTTATAAAACCCGAAGCCATCGTGCCTATACTCAAGGCATCAAGTAAGAAGCAGGCCCTTCAGGAGCTGGCGTCTCATGCCGCCTATCTGACCGGTCAGGATGAGCGCATTATTTTTGATGTACTGTTACAGCGCGAGCGCCTCGGCTCAACCGGCGTTGGTAAAGGGGTTGCCATTCCGCACGGACGGCTGACTGGGATTGACGAAATTTTCGGAATGTTTGCCGGCCTCGCCAAACCAATCACGTTTGATGCGGTTGATGACGAACCGGTTGATCTGATTTTTGTTTTGCTGGCACCCGAAGAAGCCGGTGCTGATCATCTCAAGGCACTATCACGAATTGCCCGACTGCTTCATGAACCAGGTATTGCCAAAAGTCTGCGCGGGTGCCGGGACAGTGCCGGGCTTTACAGCCTGTTGACCCAAACGGCAGAATCAAACGCAGCGTAATCCGGCTGCAACGGAACCCTTCTCCAGCTAATGAACGGCCAACGGCATCAGGTTGATCTGAAAGGCGTTGGCGATTACTTCATCACGGTTTTCAGATACCATGATCGGCTGGCCATCGGCTCCGTGCAGGGCAAACAGTTTGACCTTGGAAACCGGGCTCGAGATACCAGCCTCAGATCCCAAACCACCGGAATGTGCGACTTCGCGGATATAAGCAATTTGCCCACCGCCAAGAGCTGCGAATTCATTTGCCTTCATTGAAGCAAACCGGTTTTCCTGATTTTCACCCATGATTTTTACCCTTCCAAAGYTATGTGTCACGTGCCCTGACTAGGCACGTCTTCTACCCCCCAAACTTAAATTTCTGATTTAGACGGCGTTGATCTTGATCGAGCGAACAAGCCGTTCAGGCTCAAGGCGGACAAGGTCAATCGACAAAAGGCCATCGGCTAAATTGGCGCCCTCGACTTCAATTCCCTCTGCAAGCACAAATGTGCGCTGGAATTGTCGGGCAGCGATACCTCTGTGGAGATAATTGCGTGGAGCATCGTCCTTTTGCTGGCCACGGACAAAAAGCTGGTTTTCTTCAACCGAGACATCCAGCTGRGTTTGCGTAAAGCCTGCTACGGCCAGGGTTATGCGCAAAATTTCCTTATCGCTGTCATCGTCCAGACGCTCGATATTATAGGGCGGGAAGCCATCATTGCCGGATTTTCCGATGCGATCGAGCAATTGCTCCATTTCATCAAATCCGAGCATGAAAGGGCTCGAAAAATGGGTCATCTGCGACATTGCCAAGTCCTCTCAACAAGCGACCTGATGCGTGCACACCACGCAATTCAGTTTGCCGGCCCAAAAGGCACCGACAGACTAGATATGGGGATGAACGGTGTTTGTTCAAGACGGCGGGGTTTCTTGCCCAAAATACGGCAGCGACCCGGCCGAACCATTATGGCTAAATTCGCACGATCCGGTTTTCTTTGGTCAAGATAATGGCGCGGGTTGCGTCAAATTTTGCCAATAGGTCAGCCGCCTCATCGATTGGCATAATCGACAATGCGGTTGACAGCATGTCGGCGTTGGTGGCGCCCGGCGCGACCACTGAGACAGAGCGGTGGTGATTGGCGCTGCGCCCGGTTCGCGGGTCCAGAAGATGATGATGTTGGCCATTGTCCGATAAGGGCGTCCCGTAGCCGCCAGACGTTGCCAAAGCTTGATTTTCAAGGGACACCGACGCCAKTAAATCTTCATTGTCAGACGGCACAGGAATTCCAACCGACCAGGGGCGGCCATCGGGATGATGCCCAAGCGCCTGACTTTCACCCAGATGCACGAGCACATTTTCAAACCCGGCGCGGCGCAACAAAGCGGTTATTTTCTCAGTCACATAACCTTGCGCGATGCCGTTCAGGGTCAGCGCCATGCCGTTGCGGGCAAATTTGATTTCACGCGACGAAATCGAAATTCCGTCTGACCCCACAAGCTGCAAATTTTCATATATCTGCGCGTCCGACGGTCCGYTCTGATCGGCATTGTCGGCGCTAAAATGATGCGCGTAAAGCTGCCAGAGCGGTTGGATGGTCACATCAAAAGCGCCATCTGTCAGGACTGAAAATGATTTTGCTTTTGACAATAATTCAACCATGTCGATGGCTGGTTCCGCCAATTCACCATCGCGGTTCAGCTGCGAAATCGCAGAATTTTCCCGGTATAGGGAAAACAGATTTTCAAGCCTTGCAATTTCACGCCGACAATCTTCAAGCCGCGCGACAGCGAAGGCATCATTTTCATGATAAAGCTGGATTTGCGCTTGCGCTCCGAGCGCCATGCCGCGCCAGATTGTCGGCGCTTGATACGATGCCCCTTCTGTTGCACCAAACGCCGGACCAATGGCTGCGGCGCCCGCACAGGCTGCAATTGAGATAAATCTGCGTCGGGAAATTGGCACGGGCATGACTTAATCTCCTGTCAGATAATCTACCGGAATGTCTGAATAGCTGACCACCTGGCCACCAAATTCAGCTCGGAATTTTTCAGCGTCTTCAATTGTGCTGAAAGATACAGTTTCCTGCGCTCCCATGCCKCCRCGTTTGCTGGAGCCGATGACGAAAATCGCGTCCGTGATTTTAATCCATGGACCATCGGCAGGCGGATCGTCCCAATCCTCGATGGCGGCGCTATCTTGAACGTAGGTCACAAGAATTCTGGTCCCCTCACCCGGCAGGCTATTGTAGAACACCGCGTCGCGCACCGAAGAGAACCAGACTGGTGCTTCCACGCCATCTTCAAAAACCTGGGATTTTGGACCCGGGTGATCGACGATAATCATGTTGCAGTAGAAACCAACAGATTCCCGTGTCATCGGCGCCGGGTCGGGTATCACGATTTCTTCGCTACATGCCGCCAGTCCGAGCATCGCAATTAGAAGGAAGAGAGCAAAAAACCTGATTGGATGTTTCATAATTGTCTCCGTCTGAAAATAGCGCATGAAAGCATCAACGGCACCAATGTCCATCCGACCAGCAATGCAACAAGCGCTGCCGTTGGCACCTGAAGTCGCGCGCTCAACCCGGCCATTCCTGATAAAAGCGCGGWATGTTCGTCGCCTGTCAGATTGAACATGCGGTAAGCGTCGGTCGGGTTGGCGAGCATCAGCCACGTCACCACCCGCTCGTTGATGATTTGGTTGCCGTCGGCCGCCAGCATGGCGAGCAGACCCATATCGTAAAGCAGCACGAATAAAAGCCAGATGCCGATTGCCAATGCAGCCGCCGTGCCGCGTTCGCTGACAGCCGCGCTGATCAGATATCCAAGCGCCAAAAAAATTGCGCCCAGCATGATGGATGAAGCTAGCAAGCGAATAAAACTATCAATGGCGGCTTTGGTCACGCCAACGTCGCCGGTTTGCGAAATGACCAGACCTGCAAAGCCGTAGCCCACAAGAATGGCGAAGGCGAGCAGCACCAGATGGCCGCAAAATTTTCCAATAATCACCTGCCATCGGGAAATCGGGTGGGCCAGCAGTAACAGCAAAGTCCCGCGCTCGGCTTCACCGACAATGGCATCATAGGCCAGCAACAAGGCGATCAACGGAATGAAAAATATGCTGAGAGATGAAAGACTTACAACCGTTACGGTGAGCGGATTGATGCTGGTGGTGCCGGTCGGGGCACTCCCGAGTAACGCCAATATGAGCGCCAATCCGGCCATGATCAGGGTGATCATGACGATCCAGCGGTTGCGCGTCCCGTCGCGAATTTCCTTCGCTGCAATGGTCCAGATGTTTCTCATTGCCGACCCCCGTGGTTTGTATATGCGGCGAAAACATCTTCAAGGCTTGGTTCAGTTAGTTCGATGTTTTTGTAGGTAACACCGAGATCCAGGATTTTCTTGAGCAGCAACATTTTTCTATTCTCGGCACATTCGAGGACAGCGACCCCATTGACGAAATGGTCGCTATCGAATTCACCAGCAAATAATTTGGCAAGTTTCGGCATCTGTTTTGGCCCGGCCTCGACCCGGATTTGCGACGATAGCCCGGCACCGGCGCGCAGCGCCGGGATAGTCCCCGTGGCTGCCAGCTTGCCATGATCAAGGATGGTGACTTCATCCACCCGGCTATCCAGTTCACTCAAGGCATGGCTTGAGATCAGCACCGCTGCGCCATCGGCCTTCATCTGATCGATGATCCGGTAGACATTTTTACGCGACGCCGGGTCCAATCCGGACGTTGGCTCATCAAGGATCAACAAATCGGGATTGCCGATCAGGGCTTGCGCCAATCCAAGGCGCTGGCGCATGCCTTTGGAATAGGCCCCAACGCGCTTTGTGGCAGCGGCACCAAGCTCGACACGCTCGAACAGGGCTTTGAGGTCTTCACCCGGTGCGTTTTTTAGGCGGGCGTAAAATTTCAGCGTTTCCATGCCGGTCATGGTGCCCTGAAACAAGGCCTGTTCCGGCAGAAATCCGATCCGCCTGCGGGCCTTGTCAAAAGCCCGGTCGCGAGGGTCGATGCCCAGAACCTGGATTTTGCCGGAGGTTGGCCGCACCAGCCCAAGGGCCATCTTGATCAAAGTGCTTTTGCCCGCACCATTATGCCCGACAAGCGCATGGCAATGGCCGGGTTGCAAAACCAGATCGACGTCRCGGAYGGCGTCTTCRYTGCCRTAGGTTTTGGTYGCGCCKGAWATATTTATGTAKGGRGACYTGGTCATGACCCTGCCCCTACACGGGCCGCAAGATTTTCTGGAATTGCCATCAACGGGTGGCTATCGATAACACCACCTGGATGCAAAGCCGGGAACGCGCCCTGCGCCCATTTCAAAACCTGRATKGCCGGGCTGTTCARCARYAATTTGGCMGCCGGRTAGCGCCAGATRATCTGGTCGGTCAAATCGTTGGGCCGGTATGSCRCATCRCCAAWGCCRTCGCGGTCAATATCAAAGGCGCTATTGTCGCTCCAGTAATTTCCCTCGCCTCCGCTCGACCATTCGAGCCAGCGGGTGCCRACATATTTGACCTGGTTRCGGTTGGCGACAAAGGCGTTGCCGTGRATTTCRTTGCGCTCGGAGCCSGCCGTAAACTGGATACCGATGTCGCAGCCGCTGAGGTAATTTCCGGTAATTCGGTTCTTGTTGGAATTATAGATGAACAGGCATTTTTCCGGACCACCAGTTACGATGTTGCCGACAACATCGACCTCGTTGGCGAAGTTGAATAGAATGCCGCGGTCGCTGTCATTTTCGGAAATATTGTCACGCATCTCGATGTGTCTGGAATACATGATGGCGTAGCCAATATCGTTRCCACGCGAGATATTACCGATGACCTGGCTGTCGTTGGTATACATATAATGTACCGCAAAGCGCACGTCATACATGACGTTGTTGCGGAAAATATTGTCTTTGCTGGTGGTGACAAAAATGCCGTCGCGGCCAGCACTAATCTCGTTATCCTCGATAATCGCGCCGGGCGCGTTCCAAATCTGGATGCCGTTGCCGCGCTCGTTGACGCGCATATCGCTGCGACCGATAATTCTGTTGGCGCTGACCAAAGCATCATTGGCGCCAGACACATAAATCCCGATCAGGTTTTCATAAATATGATTGCCAGTGACGATCGCGCCGGTCGCGTCAGAAGTCAGAAAAATCCCAGAATCCTGGGTTTCGAGCAACAAGCCCGAGCCTGTTATTTCGAGGTTCCGTATTTCTACATTTGCGGCTTCGACGGTGATCACATTGCCATCGCCGTTGCCCTCGATCCGGGCATTATTGCCGCCAGCAAGAACAAGGCTTTTTGAGATCGTGATCGGGCCGGCATGGACGCCTGGTGCAAGCATTAAAATATCGCCCGACTGTGCCGTTTCGATCGCTGCCGCCAGAAACCCCGGGCCAGGCAACACATCAATGCGCGCAGCAAAGGCCCCGTTGAGCAGTCCGGTTGCGG
>JAESRU010000019.1 GCA_016764455.1 Hyphomicrobiales bacterium
TCGCGGTGTTGCCATGAACCCGGTCGATCATCCACATGGTGGTGGTGAAGGGCGGACATCTGGTGGCCGTCATCCAGTTACACCATGGGGCAAGCCGACCAAGGGCAAACGTACCCGTAGTAATAAATCAACAGACAAATTCATTGTTCGCAGTCGTCATCTGCGCAAGAAAAGAAGAAGGTAGTCAGCAGTGTCACGATCAACCTGGAAGGGCCCGTTCATCGATGGCTACCTTTTGAAAAAGGTAGACGCCGCGCGTGAATCAGGGCGTAAGGATGTTATCAAGATCTGGAGCCGTCGCTCTACGATCCTGCCTCAATTCGTGGGGCTTACCTTCGGTGTATATAATGGACGCAAGCACATTCCTGTGCTGGTTACTGAAGATATGATTGGTCACAAGTTTGGTGAGTTTTCRCCAACCCGGACCTATTATGGTCATACTTCAGACAAGAAATCGCGGAGAAGTTAATCATGGGCAAAGCTTCCCGGGAACGGACGCTAGCGGACAACGAGGCCAAAGCGGTCAATCGTATGTTGCGCGTCAGTCCGCAAAAATTAAATCTGGTTGCGCAAACAATTCGCGGCAAAAAGGTTAGTCAAGCGCTTGCTGATCTTACCTTCCTGCGCAAGAGAATTGCGACCGATGTAAAGAAAACACTTGAATCCGCAATTGCAAATGCGGAAAACAACCATGATTTGGATGTTGATGATTTGGTGGTATCGGAAGCCTATGTGGGCAAAAATCTGGTGCTGAAACGTGGTCGGCCTCGTGCGCGTGGTCGCTACGGCAAGATCCTGAAGCCATTCGCGCAGATCACCATTGTGGTTCGCCAAGTAGAGGAGACTGCCTGATGGGACAAAAAATTAATCCAGTCAGTTTCAGGCTTGGAATCAACCGCACGTGGGATTCTCGCTGGTATGCTGATGGCAATTACCGGGAACTGCTTGGTGAAGACATCAATATCCGCAAGTTTCTGCTCGAAGAGCTGAAGCAGGCCGGTGTTTCCAAGATTGTTATCGAACGGCCTCATCGTAAATGCCGGGTCACGGTCCATTCGGCCCGCCCTGGTATTGTGATAGGCAAGAAGGGCGCAGATATCGAAAAGCTGCGTCGTAGCATTGCCCGGCTAACCGACAGCGAAGTGCATATCAACATCGTTGAGGTGCGCAAACCTGAAGTTGATGCCAAGCTTGTTGCTGACAATATTGCTCATCAGCTGGTGCGTCGTATCGCATTCCGCCGGGCCATGAAGCGGGCGGTTCAATCCGCAATCCGGCTTGGTGCTCTGGGTATCCGGATCAATTGCGGTGGTCGTCTTGGTGGTGCAGAAATTGCGCGTACCGAATGGTATCGCGAAGGGCGGGTGCCGCTGCACACGCTTCGTGCCGATATCGATTACGGCGAAAGCACAGCCCACACGGCTTATGGCACGTGCGGCATTAAAGTTTGGATTTTCAAGGGCGAAATTATGGAGCATGACCCCATGGCCCATGAAAGACGCGCGCTTGAAGTCATGAATACTGGTGGTGGTCGGAAACAACGCCATAATGCCTAATTCAGGTATTGGCAATTCGACGAGTTTGATTGGAAGAAGAGATTTAGACAATGCTGCAGCCTAAACGCACAAAATTCCGCAAGCAGCACAAAGGCCGCATTAGAGGTCTTGCGAAGGCGGGAACATCGCTCACGTTTGGTGCTTATGGCCTGAAAGCCATGGAGCCAGAACGGATTACATCACGCCAGATTGAAGCTGCGCGTCGTGCCATGACACGTCACATGAAGCGTGCCGGTCGGGTATGGATCAGGATTTTTCCGGACGTCCCGGTTTCAAAGAAACCGATTGAAGTCCGGATGGGTAAAGGTAAGGGAACGCCGGAATTTTGGGTTGCTCGTGTGCGACCTGGGCGGATCATGTTCGAAATTGATGGTGTAACGGCAGAAGTTGCAAAAGAAGCTTTGATGCTTGCTGCTGCCAAACTACCGATTAAAACCCGCGTCGTTATGCGGTTGGGCGAAGGCCAATAGGTTCAGCGCCGGTACGGAGAGAGTTGATGAAGTCGCAAGATATTAGAGATTTGTCGTCTGATCAGTTGGATGACAAGCTGGTTGAGCTTAAGAAAGAGCAGTTTAATCTGCGTTTTCAAAAGGCGACCGGACAATTGGAAAATACTGCCCGTGTTCGGCAGGTTCGTCGGGATATTGCCCGGGTGCGGACCATCGCCGGCGAAAAATTGGCGAAACAGAAATCGGCCGAACCGGCCAAGTCCTGAGGAAGAACGATATGCCTAAGCGAATGCTCCAGGGCGTTGTAACGAGCGACAAGCAAGACAAGACGGTAGTTGTTCTTGTAGAGCGGCGGTTTACGCATCCGCTTCTCAAGAAGACCGTTCGTCGGACGAAAAAGTATCAAGCCCATGATGCTGAAAACAGCCGCAAGGTTGGTGACCAGGTCTGGATTGAAGAAAGTGCACCCATTTCTAAAAATAAGAGATGGATTGTGGTGACTAATGAAAGTGCTGCCAGCTAGGCTTGCAGCGGGACCTGTAACAGGGTCCGAAATTTTGGAGTGATCTGACATGATTCAGATGCAGACTAATCTGGATGTGGCCGATAATTCGGGCGCTAAACGCGTACAGTGCATCAAGGTTCTTGGTGGCTCGAAGCGGAAATACGCCAGGGTAGGCGACTTGATCGTTGTATCGATCAAGGAAGCTGCCCCTCGTGGCCGGGTTAAAAAGGGTGAAGTTATGCGGGCCGTTGTTGTGCGCACAGCGAAAGACATCCGTCGTGCCGATGGCAGTGTCATCCGGTTTGACAGCAACGCCGCTGTTCTGGTCAACAATCAGGGCGAGCCGATTGGCACCCGTATTTTTGGCCCTGTAACGCGCGAATTGCGGTTCCGGAACCAGATGAAAATCGTATCGCTTGCGCCGGAGGTGCTGTAATGGCGTCAAAGATTAAAAAGGGTGACAAGGTTGTTGTTCTCACTGGCCGCGACAAGGGCCGGTCGGGCGATGTGCTCAAGGTATTTCCTAGTGAAAACCGGGCCATTGTTCAGGGCATTAACATGGTGAAACGTCACCAACGTCAGACCCCGAGCGAAGAAGGCGGAATTATTAATAAAGAAGCCCCTTTGCATTTGTCGAATCTTGCTATTGCTGATCCAAAAGACGGCAAGCCGACACGGGTTGGATTTCAGACACTCAAAGACGGTCGCAAGGTGAGAGTCGCCAAGCGGTCAGGAGAAACGATCGATGGCTGATACAGAATTTGAGCCGCGTCTGAAGCTGCATTACAACGATGTTGTGCGCGCCAAGATGCTCGAAGAATATAAATATGCTAACCCGATGGAAGTACCACGGCTTGAAAAAGTCGTGCTCAACATGGGGCTTGGTGAAGGGACACAGGATCGTAAAGCAGTTGAGAAAGCTGCTGAGCAACTGAGCCTGATTGCCGGGCAGAAGGCCCAGGTTACGATTGCCAGAAARTCGATCGCGACTTTCAAGTTGCGCGACGGAATGGCGATCGGTGCCAAGGTCACGCTCCGCAATATGCGGATGTATGATTTCATCGACCGGTTGATAACAATCGCATTGCCGCGTGTTCGTGACTTTCGCGGGTTGAAGAATAACAGTTTTGACGGTCGCGGAAATTATGCCCTTGGGATCAAGGAACATATCGTGTTTCCGGAAATCGATTACGACAACATAGATTCGATTATGGGTTTTGATGTTGTGATTTGTACGACTGCAAAAACAGATGATGAAGCACGTACGCTTTTGAAAGAATTGAATTTTCCGTTCCGCCAATAGAGGCAGATCGGAACAAGGAGACCATTAATGGCTAAGAAAAGTTCAGTTGAGCGGGATCTGAAGCGACGCAGGATGGAATCGCAATTTGCGTCCCGTCGCGCGCGGCTGAAAGCAATTTCGCGCAATAAGGGAGCCTCTATGGAAGAGCGCTTCAAGGCACAATTGGATTTGGCAGCTTTGCCAAGAAATTCATCACCTTCACGCATGAGAAATCGTTGCGTGCTGACCGGGCGTCCGCGTGCCTATTACCGTAAAGTCGGTATGTCGCGCATCGCACTCCGGGATATGGCCTCCAAAGGTCTGATCCCGGGCATGGTCAAGTCGAGCTGGTAAGGAGAAGCCGAATGTCGATCAACGATCCACTTGGCGATATGCTGACACGTATCCGCAACGGGCAAATGCGGAAAAAATCTAGTGTGCTGTCACCGGCATCAAAACTTCGGGTGATGGTTCTGGATGTCCTCAGGGACGAAGGCTATATCCGTGGCTATACCCGCACCGAATTTGACGGTGGTAAGGCGGAGCTGGATATCGAACTGAAATATTTTGATGGCGAGCCCGTCATTCAGGAAATCCAGAGGGTCTCTAAACCAGGCCGTCGGGTTTATTCATCAGCCAGCAGTTTGCCCGTTGTGGCAAGTGGTCTGGGCGTCTCGATTGTCTCAACACCGCAGGGTGTTATGGCTGATCATCAGGCACGTGAAAATAATGTGGGCGGAGAGGTGCTTTGCCGGATCTTCTGATCTGCAAGCGCTTAAACAGACTGGATTGAAACTATGTCGCGTATCGGCAAACTACCAATAGGAATTCCTTCAGGCGTGACCGCTGAAGTTGACGGACAGCAGGTTCGTGTCAAAGGTCCGCGCGGGGAAGCGTCTATCATTCTTGTGAATGAAGTCGTTAGCAAGATGACCGATGATGGTATCAAAGTGGAACCTGTTGGTGACACACAGCGCTCGCGCGCCATGTGGGGTCTTTCACGGACGCTTGTTTCGAATATTGTTGTTGGTGTCAGCGTGGGTTTCACGAAGACACTGGAAATCAACGGGGTTGGTTATCGTGCCCAGTTGCAGGGCAAATCGCTTCAGCTGCTTCTTGGCTTTAGCCATGATGTGATTTACGCGATCCCTGAWGATGTAAAAATTGAATGTCCGAGCCCGACCGAGATCATCGTTTCGGGGAACGACAAACAGCGGGTTGGTCAGGTTGCTGCCGAGATCCGTAGATACCGGCCGCCGGAGCCTTTCAAGGGCAAGGGCGTAAAGTACAAAGACGAATATATCTTCCGGAAGGAAGGCAAGAAGAAATAACGGAGTGGCGGAATGGCCAAGTATTTAAGTTCTTTCCAGAGACGCCAACGTCGTATCAGACGTTCGGTGAAGATTGCGGGTGGCGGACGGCCGAGACTTACGGTCTTTCGTTCCAATGATCATATTTATGCTCAAGTGATCGATGACGGCGAAGGTAAAACCCTGGTATCTGCTTCCAGTTTGGAAAAAGATTTCCGGGAAAAATCCGGCGCTGGCAACAATAAAGATGCCGCTGCGGCGATTGGCAAACTAGTTGCTGAGCGTGCCAAGAAGGCAAAAATCAAGCAGGTCGTGTTTGACCGTAGTGGTTATCTCTATCACGGGCGCATCAAGGCGCTTGGGGATGCTGCACGCGAAGCGGGCCTTGAATTTTAGTAAATTGATGTTTGAACAAATAGAGAAACGGCGAAAAGTTTATGGCTGAACGCAATCCTCAGAGAGGCCGGTCCCAGCGAGATCGGCAGGAACGTGACAGCGAGTTTGTTGACAAGCTCGTTCACATAAACCGCGTCGCCAAAGTGGTGAAGGGCGGTCGTCGTTTTGGTTTTGCAGCACTTGTTGTTGTGGGTGATCAAAAGGGACGTGTCGGCTTTGGTCATGGTAAGGCGCGGGAAGTGCCAGAAGCTATTCGCAAGGCTACCGAAGCCGCGAAGCGCACCTTTATTCATGTGCCGCTGCGCGAAGGCCGGACATTGCATCATGATGTAGAAGGTAGTCATGGTGCTGGTAAAGTATTGTTGCGGGCAGCACCGGCCGGTACTGGTATTATTGCCGGTGGTCCGATGCGTGCCGTTTTTGAGACAATGGGTATTCAGGATGTAGTTGCCAAATCAATCGGCTCTTCAAATCCTTACAACATGGTGCGCGCGACGTTTGACGCGCTTACTCATGGTGACAGCCCGAAAGGTGTTGCTGCACGCCGGGGGCTGAAAATGAGCACCTTGCAGGCGCGTCGCCAGGCAGCCGGTATTACGCAAAACGAGGCTTAGACAGCTTCTGAATTGGAGAATGACATGGCGAAGGATAAATCCGCCAAGACAGTGACAGTTGAACAGATTGGCAGCCCCATCCGGCGCCGGTCAGATCAACGCGCGACCCTGATCGGGCTTGGTCTTAACAAGATGCATCGCAAGCGTGAGCTTGAGGACACACCTGCCGTTCGCGGCATGATCAATAAAATTCATCACCTCGTTCGCGTTGTCGACGAGAGCTAGGTTGAAGGGAAAAGAACATGAAGCTCAACGAGCTTAGAGACATTGACGGTGCCACCCACGCACGCAAACGTGTGGGTCGCGGTATCGGTTCGGGTCTCGGTAAAACATCAGGTAGAGGCATGAAGGGCCAGAAGTCACGCTCCGGTGTGGCGATCAAGGGCTTTGAAGGCGGCCAGATGCCAATCCATCGGCGTCTTCCTAAGCGTGGCTTTGTGAATTACACGCGCAAGCATTTTAATGCTGTCAATCTGGGCCGAATTCAGACCGCGATTGATGCCAAGAAGCTTGATCCCAAAAAGACAGTTGATCTGGCTGCTTTGATTGAATCCGGGATTGTCCGTCGTGCACTTGATGGTGTGCGGTTGCTGGCCAAGGGTGAATTGACCACGAAAGTCAATTTTGCGGTCAACGGCGTATCTAAAACTGCGCTTGAAGCGGTTGAGAAGGCCGGCGGCAAAGTTGAGATAGTGGCTTCCAGACCGGTGGCAGCTGCCAGCGCGGACGAGGAAAAGACTGAGAAGCCGAAAAAGTCCAAAAAAGAAGATTAGGACAGGATGAAATTGGGGGTGCTCGGTACCATATGGTACAGGACAACCGGACCCGGAGCGTATAGATGGCCTCAGCAGCTGAACAACTTGCAGCCAATCTGAATTTTTCTGCGATTGGCAAAGCGACCGAGCTGAAAAAGCGGATCTGGTTTACGCTGGCTGCGCTTCTCGTTTATCGTTTGGGTACGTATATTCCGCTTCCTGGTATCAACCTTGACGCAGTCGCTGACCTGTTTCGACAAAACCAATCCGGAATGCTTGGCCTGTTCAATATGTTTTCGGGCGGTGCTGTCGGGCGGATGGCGATTTTCGCCCTGAATATCATGCCTTATATTTCGGCGTCGATCATCATGCAGTTGATGACCGCCGTATCGCCACGTCTTGAAGAGCTCAAGAAAGAAGGCGAGCAGGGCCGTAAGGTCATCAATCAATATACACGTTATGGTACGGTTTTGCTGGCGGTCGTGCAGGCTTACGGCATTTCGGTCGGGCTGGAGAGCGCTGGTAATATTGTTGCTGATCCAGGTTGGTTTTTCCGTATCACAACGGTTGTAACGCTCACAGGCGGCACCGTATTCCTGATGTGGCTTGGCGAGCAGATCACAGCACGCGGTATCGGAAATGGTATTTCGCTGATTATCTTTGCAGGCATCGTTGCCGAATTGCCGTCAGCTGTTGTTGGTATGCTGGAACTTGGGCGCCAGGGCGCGCTTTCAACCGGCCTGATCCTTGCTGTTATTGCCATGGCAATCGGCGTGATCATGATGATTGTATTTGTCGAACGGGCACAGCGGCGGCTTCTGGTTCAATATCCCAAACGCCAGGTTGGCAATCAAATGTTCCAGGGGGATACTTCCCACCTACCATTAAAATTGAACACGGCTGGCGTTATTCCAGCGATTTTTGCATCCTCAATTCTGTTGCTGCCAATCACGTTGGCAAATTTTTCGGGTGGTTCGGGTGGCGATTGGCTGACCACAATTACGACATTGCTCGGTCGCGGCCAGCCTCTGTTCCTTCTGCTTTATGGTGGCGGTATCGCGTTCTTCGCGTTCCTCTATACAGCGATTGTTTTCAGCCCCAAGGATACGGCTGATAATCTCAAGAAAAATGGCGGGTTTATTCCTGGTATTCGTCCAGGTGAACGGACCGCGGAATATATCGATTATGTGCTGACCCGGATTACCGTTGTTGGTGCCATCTACCTGGTTTTTGTTTGTATCCTGCCAGAAATTCTGATCGCACGAGCAGCGGTTCCGTTCTATTTCGGCGGCACATCTTTGTTGATCGTGGTGAGCGTGACGATGGATACGGTGTCCCAGGTGCAGGGCCATTTGCTGGCTCATCAATATGAAGGCATGGTCAAACGGACGCGGCTTAAGGGCCGAGGGAGGCGCAGGTGAGGCTAATACTTCTTGGTCCGCCTGGTGCAGGCAAAGGAACGCAGGCAGCGCGTCTGGAAAAACAGTTTGGGATTCTCCAACTTTCAACGGGCGATATGCTCCGCGCGGCGGTTGCTGCTGGATCACCCATAGGGGTTAAAGCCAAAGCGGTTATGGAGCGCGGTGAATTGGTGTCTGACGATATTGTCATTGGCATCATTTCCGATCGTATCGACGAGCCTGACGTGGCAAATGGTTATATTCTCGACGGGTTTCCACGCACTGTGGCGCAAGCTGAAGCTCTTGATTCCTTGTTGGTTCAAAAAGGCAGCAAGCTTGACCGCGTTATTGAAATTGCGGTCGATGACAGCGCCTTGGTTGAGCGGATTGCGGGTCGGTATAGCTGCAAAAAATGCGGTGCAGGATACCATGATTTGCATCAGAAACCCAAAATAGAGGGTGTTTGTGATTCTTGCGGCGGGGAAGATTTTTTACGCCGCGCAGACGATAATGCAGAGACTGTAAAAAGTCGTCTGAAAGCCTATCACGCCCAGACCGCGCCGCTTGTAGTTTACTATTCCGGGAAGGAATTGCTGCATAGCGTTGATGGAATGGCGGATATTGACAAAGTGACTGAAGATATTGTTGGGGAACTGAAGGCTATCGACGCCTGAAGGTTCTGATATTAAATAGAAAAGGTGGTTGACGAAGTAGGCGAAAATCCTATAAAAATCGGGAATCCAAAGGTAATTTTGGAACGTCGCCCCGGTTTCAGGTCAGGAACTGGCGTGGCGCTTGATGCGCTGGGAAAACAGTTCTTTGGCGCAGGGTAGAGTTTAGCTTCGCTGAGCATCATCAAGGAGACTTACAAACGTGGCTCGTATAGCAGGTGTCAACATTCCGACGGACAAGCGCGTAGAGATCGCGCTTTGCTACATTCATGGTATCGGCCCGAAGGGTGCGCGCGATATTTGCGCGGCAGTGGATATTCCGCGCGAGCGTCGCGTCAACCAATTGTCGGACTCAGATGTGATTCGGATCCGCGAAACCATTGATGCCAGTTTCAAAGTGGAAGGGGACCTTCGTCGGGAGGTCGCCATGAATATCAAACGGTTGATGGATTTGGGTTGTTACCGGGGATTGCGCCATCGGCGCGGGTTGCCGGTACGTGGCCAACGTACACACACCAATGCTCGTACTCGCAAAGGCCCTGCAAAGGCCATTGCAGGTAAAAAGAAATAATCGCGTTTCGCGAAGTTCAGGGAATTTTTAATGGCTAAAGAACAAACACGCGTTAAGCGCCGCGTGCGGAAGAATATCTCCGCTGGCGTTGCTCATGTAAACGCGACGTTCAACAATACAGTTATCACCATCGCGGACGCGCAGGGCAATGTCATTGCCTGGTCAACCGCTGGTGCCATGGGGTTCAAGGGATCACGAAAGTCGACCCCTTATGCGGCTCAATTGGCGGCTGAAGACGCCGGCAAGAAGGCCATGGAACATGGAATGAAAACCCTGGAAGTGCAGATTCGTGGCCCGGGATCGGGACGGGAATCAGCTTTGCGGGCGTTGCAGGCGACCGGGTTCACAATCACGACCATTCGTGACGTGACCACGATCCCGCATAACGGTTGCCGTGCCCGTAAGCGCCGGCGCGTTTGAGTATATGTATCCCGCCTGCTGACAGGCGTGAAATCTGAAACACTGTTCGCCGAAATGGCGAATATGAATGGCAAAGGATAGCTTCGTGATCCAGAGTAACTGGCAGGAACTTATTAAACCGAACAAGCTCAAAATCGTTGGAGGCGACGATTCCCTGCGTAACGCAACCGTTGTTGCAGAACCGCTTGAACGTGGTTTTGGAATGACACTCGGTAATTCTCTTCGTCGGGTATTGATGTCTTCGCTTCAGGGCGCGGCTGTAACCTCGGTGCAGATTGATGGTGTGTTGCACGAATTTTCGTCGATCACCGGCGTGCGCGAAGATGTGACGGACATAATCCTGAACATCAAGGAAGTCGCTATCCGGATGGATGTCGAAGGTCCAAAGCGCCTTATTCTTCATAAAGAAGGCCCGGCACAGGTCACCGCTGCTGATATCCAGGGCATCGCGGACGTTGAAATTCTCAATCCTGATTTGGCGATTTGTACCCTTGATGAGGGCGCTGAAATCCGGATGGAGCTGACTGTTGATCGTGGCAAGGGCTATATTGCTGCTGAAGCAAACCGCCCGGCTGACGCGCCAATCGGTCTTATTCCGGTGGACAGTCTGTTCAGCCCGGTCAAGAAAGTTTCCTACAAGGTTGAGCATACCCGCGAAGGGCAAATCCTCGACTATGACAAGCTGACCATGCAGGTTGAAACCGACGGGTCTATTTCGCCTGATGATGCGGTCGCTTTTTCAGCACGTATTTTGCAAGACCAATTGCGGGTATTCGTCAACTTTGAAGAGCCTGAAAAAGAGGTTGTGGAAGAAGTTGTTCCGGAATTGGCGTTCAACCCGGCGCTGCTCAAGAAGGTTGATGAGCTTGAACTTTCAGTACGTTCAGCCAATTGCCTGAAGAACGACAATATCGTTTATATCGGCGATCTCATTCAGAAGAGCGAAGCGGAAATGCTGCGCACACCGAATTTCGGTCGTAAATCACTGAATGAAATCAAAGAAGTTTTGGCAGGAATGGGCCTCCATCTGGGTATGGAAGTTCCAAACTGGCCGCCGGAAGATATCGAAGCGCTGGCCAAACGGTACGGCGATCATCAAAACTATTAGGAATTACGGGATCCGGACCTGAATTTGTCCAGCCCCGATTTACAGGAGACTAGTTATGCGTCATCGCGTTTCAGGACGTAAGCTCAACAGAACAGCAAGCCATCGTAAGGCGTTGTTTTGCAACATGGCGATTGCGTTGATCAAGCATGAGCAGATCACCACAACGTTGCCAAAGGCCAAGGAATTGCGCCCGGTTGTTGAAAAACTCGTAACGCTTGGCAAGGCGGGCACCTTGTCTGCGCGTCGTCAGGCTTTGAGCAAGCTCAACAACGACAATGCCATAGTGACCAAGCTGTTTGATGTGATTGCTGAGCGTTATAAAGAGCGTAACGGCGGTTATATCCGTGTCATGAAAGCCGGATTTCGGTTTGGCGACAATGCGCCGGTTGCTGTCATTGAATTTGTCGATCGCGACGAGAGCGCCAAAGGACAGGATTCAGGTCCGTCTTTTGAAAATGAAGAAGACGGTGCTTCCGAAGCAGCGTAGTCTTATCGATATATTGAATTAAAGCGATCCTTGTCGGGTCGCTTTTTTTTTAGCCGCGCTATTGCTGGAATCAATTGGGTTCTTGCATATAGTGGGCAGGGGGCGACGTCATATTTGATGGATGGTGATGAGCATGTTTGTTCGTAAAAACCTGATGCGACTGTTTGCTTTGGTCCCGGCAGCTTTTCTCGCAATCTATTTGATTGGGGTTGGTCAGGCGCAAGAGCGGGTATTGCCCGAGACRCAAACYGARATACARCTTTCRTTYGCTCCGTTGGTTCGCCAGGTCATTCCGGCCGTAGTCAATGTCTATGCCAGCCGGCGCGTGCAGCAACAGCAGCGCACATCACCTTTCAGAAATGACCCGTTCTTTCGCCGCTTCTTTGATGGCCAAGGATTTGGTGTGCCGCAATCGCGTGTACAAAGTGCACTAGGGTCTGGCGTCATTATTTCGCCAACGGGCATCATTGTCACCAATCACCATGTGATTGAAGGTGCCACCGATATCAAAATAGTGCTGTCTGACAAGCGCGAATTTGCAGCCGAAGTGATCCTCAAAGATGAATTGACTGACCTTGCTGTGCTGCGGGTTGTGGATGCCGATGAAACTTTTCCAGCGCTCGAACTTGGCGATTCAGATGCAGTTGAAGTGGGTGATTTGGTGCTGGCTGTCGGTAACCCGTTCGGGGTCGGGCAAACAGTGACAAGCGGTATCATTTCAGCCCTTGCGCGCACCAGGGTCGGGATTTCTGACCATCAGTTTTTTATCCAGACGGATGCTGCCATTAATCCGGGGAATTCTGGCGGGGCGCTGGTTGATATGTCTGGCAAGCTGGTTGGCATCAATACGGCGATTTTCAGCCGCTCTGGTGGTTCCAACGGGATCGGGTTTGCGATCCCCGTCAACATGGCGCGGGTGGTGATCGAATCTGCCCAAGCGGGTGGTATTGTATTGCGCCCCTGGCTTGGCGCGGAGATGCAAGCGGTGAGCGCAGAGATTGCAGAATCTCTCGGAATGTCGCGCCCGATCGGCGTGATGGTGACCGAATTGAGTAATCAGGGTCCGGCACGCTCTGGCGGACTTGAAGTGGGTGATGTTATTCTCTCTGTCGACGGGGTGGAAATTGAAGGCCCGCAAGCGCTGAATTATCGCCTCGCGACCAGGGGCGTCGGGGGCACAACCGGGTTTATTGTTTTGCGCAATGGGCGTGAAGTGCCGGTATCAGTTGCTCTGATCACGCCGCCAGAAATACCGTTGCGAAATGAAACGCTGGTGGACGGGCGTAATCCGATTTCCGGCGCAACTGTGGCTAATCTTTCACCAGCTCTGGCCAGTGAAATGCGACGTGGTTTCAATGAGACCGGGGTTATCGTGATGCAGGTTGCGCCGCGGACAAGGGCGCAAAATCTTCGCTTGCAGCGTGGCGATATCATCCGGGAAGTGAACGGGTTTGAGATCAGGAGCGTTGCTGATTTGCTTGATGAGTTGGATATGTTCGCGCGTCGTTGGGCGCTCGCGGTTGAACGCGAAGGGCGAATAATCCGGGTGGTTGTGGGCAGATAGATGGCGAAAGGCTCAACCGATCTTTTTGCCAGTGCCGCGCAGCCGGATTCTGTTTCACGCCCGCTCGCCGATCTCCTGCGCCCCGCCAAACTCAGTGATATCGTCGGGCAGGAACATCTGACCGGAGCGGATGGGGCTTTGCGGCTGGCGGTTGACGGCGAAAACCTTCGATCAATGATTTTCTGGGGACCGGCAGGCACCGGGAAAACCAGCGCAGCGCGTTTGTTGGCCGAAGATACCAGCCTTCATTTCGAGCAAATATCGGCTATTTTTTCCGGCGTGCAGGATTTGCGGCGTATTTTTGATGCGGCAAAGATGCGGCGTAATGACGGGTTTGGTACATTATTGTTTGTGGATGAAATTCATCGTTTCAACCGGGCGCAGCAAGACGGGTTTTTGCCTCATATGGAAGACGGCACCATTGTGCTTGTTGGGGCGACAACGGAAAACCCGTCGTTTGAATTAAATTCAGCCATTCTGTCCCGCGCCAAGGTTTTGACATTCAAACGGCTCGATGAGGCGGCTTTGGACGCCTTGCTGACGCGGGCTGAAGAGCATGCCGGCCGGGATTTACCGCTGGACGAATTGGCGCGGGCCAGCTTGATTTCCATGGCGGATGGTGATGGCCGCGTGATTTTGGGTTTGGCGGAAGAGATTTTTGCATCTGTCCCCGAAGGTGGCTCTGATATCGACACCAAGGCGCTTGGCCTATTGGTGCAACGTCGGGCACCGATTTTTGATAAAGCGCAAGATGGTCATTACAATCTGGTCAGCGCATTGCATAAATCCATCCGTGGGTCTGACCCTGAAGCCACGCTTTATTGGCTGGCGCGCATGCTGGTGGCGGGCGAAGACCCATTATTTGTAGCCCGCAGGCTTATCCGGATGGCGTCTGAAGATATCGGTCTTGCAGACCCGGTAGCCCTCCAGCAAACAATTTCTGCGCGAGACGCCTATCAAATGCTGGGAAGCCCTGAGGGAGAATTGGCATTGGCGCAAGCGGCCGTCTATCTGGCGGTTGCGCCAAAATCCAATGCGCTTTACGGGGCCTATAAAAAGGCTATCAAGGCTGCGAAAGAAACCGGGTCAGTTGCGCCGCCAAAGATCATCCTGAATGCGCCAACAGGTTTGATGAAAGACGAAGGTTATGGGGCCGGGTATCAATATGACCACGACCTGCCGGAGGGATTTTCCGGCCAGAATTATTTCCCCGATGGGATGGCACGCACACGCTTTTACACGCCTGTTGAGCGCGGATTTGAACGTGAAGTGCGCAAACGGCTGGATTATTGGTCGAAATTGCGGGATGAGCGTGCAAACAGCTAGTCATTATTGTATTCAAAGTTCAGTTGAAATTGAGAGGGCGTTTTCATGAGACCGGGGTTATTGTTGGCAGCGCTGATAGGCATCGCAGGCGTTTTGTCACCGAACAGTGCCAATGCGGAATTCCAGCGTGCCGATCAATTATTGTATAAGGATGTGCTGGACCTGTCTGATGATCTTCAGCCCGGGACCGAGTATTTTGCCTATGCCGTTGTTCAGTCATATGGCGAAAACATGCCGGTCATTTACACCATCGTTTATAGCCACAAAGGTGATCAACGGGTGCTTGGTGCGTTCAGGTGCGACAAGCAATTTGAAATTGTCAGCTCGAAGTCCAATGGCCTTTATGATATTCGGTGTGTCCGCCAAAACGTATTTAGTGTGGAGACATCGGTACTTTTGAAAGCCGATGGTTCTGGCATTTATCATGAACACCGTGACTAGGAATTCGGGCTAATGCAATCGTTATTGATGGTCGCAATCGGAGGCGCAGCGGGAGCTGCATCCCGTCATTTGGTGGGTATGTGGGCAATGCGCTTTATGGGCGCTGGATTTCCGTGGGGAACGCTTGCTGTCAATGTTATCGGCTCGTTCGCCATGGGCATTTTTATTGAATTGCTGGCGCTGCGGTTCCAGGGCAGTTCGGCACTTCGTTTGTTGGTCGCCACCGGGTTTCTCGGCGGCTTTACTACTTTTTCCGCGTTCTCGCTTGATGCGGTTACACTTTGGGAGCGGGGCGAGGCGGGCTTTGCTGCTATCTATATTCTGGTGTCGGTCTTGGTCTCAATCGCCGCGCTGTTTTTTGGTCTTTATCTGGTGAAGAGTATTTTTTCATGAGTGGCGTACAGCATATTAAAGTGACAAATGATGAGGCCGGTATGCGGCTTGATCGATGGATCAGGATCCGGTTTCCGCAATTGAAACAGGGCCGGTTGCAGAAAATTCTACGTACTGGTCAGGTGCGGGTTGATGGCGGCCGGGCAAAGGCTGCGCAACGGTTGGAAGCCGGGCAGACGGTTCGCTTGCCGCCTTTGGATAGTGCGCCTGAGCGAGAGAGATTCGTGGGGCCGCTTTCTGAATCGGATGAGGAATTCATCCATTCTCTGATCCTGCATATGGACAAGGACGTGATTGTCTTAAACAAACCCCCCGGAATTCCGGTGCAGGGCGGCAGCAAGATCGAGCGCCATATTGACGGGTTCCTCGATGCCTTGATGTTTGAAGCCAAAGAGCGCCCCCGGCTAGTACATCGGCTCGACAGGGACACGTCCGGAGTTTTGCTTTTGGCACGACGGCGCAAGATTGCCTCTGATTTGGGCAAAGTGTTTCGCACCCGCTCGGCACGCAAAATCTATTGGGCATTGGTTCATGGCGTGCCGCGCCCGATGCAGGGGAAAATAGACGCAGCATTGCTCAAATATGCCGGGGGGCCGGAAGGCGACCGGATGCATGTGGTTGATGAAAATGAAGAGGGGGCCCAGCGGGCATCCACCTATTATTCGGTTACCGGACGGGCGGGCGAGACCCTTAGTTGGCTCAGCCTGAAACCTGTCACCGGGCGTACTCATCAGATCCGTGTGCATCTCGATCATATCGGCCACGGGGTTGTTGGGGATAGAAAATACCGCAACCCGGAGCTGGAGACCGGTGCATATATTCCCGAAGGCATGCAACTCCATGCTCGCAGGCTCACTTTGCCGCATCCCTCTGGCGGCACTTTGGACATTACCGCGCCCTTGCCGCCACATATGGCGGCGGCATGGAAATACCTGGAGTTTGATACCGGTGATGCGCCCGGCGGGGAGGAATTCCCCAATGAGTGATGTGGGTTCGAAAACGGATATCGGCACAGACGCCATGGCGCAGGCTCGTGCCGCAATGGCGATCGAGATGCCAAAGCGGTTCTACAAGCAAGTGGAAACCAAAAAGGCTGAGGGTGGGTTCCAGATTTTACTGGATGGACGGCGGGCCAAGACGCCCGCCAAAACACCTTATTCATTGCCTCATGAAGGCTTGGCGGCAGATATGGCCAAAGAATGGAGCGCACAGGAAACCCATATTCTTTCTGCCACGATGCCGCTTACAAGGCTCGTCAACAGCGCCATGGACAATGTCGGGCAAAACCGCGCCGGGGTGATTGATGAAATCGTCGGGTATGCCGAAACCGATATGTTGTTTTACCGGGTGGAGTCACCTGTGGAATTGGTGGGCCTGCAAAAAACAGCCTGGGATTCTGTTTTGGAACTGTTTGCTGGCGAAATGAGCGCAGTTTTCACAATTACCGAAGGCATCGCGCACGTAAAACAGCCAAATGAAAGCGTTAGCATTATTCGACAGTATGTTGAAAAAACTGACGAATTCACGCTTGCCGCAATTGCAACTCTGACCAATCTCACAGGTTCTGTGCTTTTACCGGTCGCGTTTCGCCTTGGCTGGATTGATCAAGTGGCGTTGCAGCAGGCTGCCCATGTGGATGAAGATTGGCAGATCAGCCAATGGGGGCCAGACGATGAGGCGGAGGCGCGCCGGGCCTATCGGATACATGAAATGGCCGTCGCGTGTAGGCTTATTGGACAATTGATTGAAAAGGCTGACTGAGGTTAGCTATCAAGGCAACATTGTTTTGCGCTGTAGATGGCGCATGATAATTTGATTTTCCTGATTTTATCAGGCTTCGCCGTCAATGGCGTTTTTTAAGGGGCAGTTTGAATGAAAGAAATTTTGCAACAGCTTGAAGAACGCCGGGAGAAAGCCCGCATTGGCGGTGGCGCGAAGCGGATCGAAGCGCAGCATAAAAAAGGCAAACTGACTGCCCGTGAGCGAATCGACTTGTTGCTTGATGAAGGTTCGTTCGAAGAATTCGACATGTTTGTTGAACATCGCTGCACCGATTTTGGCATGGAAAACTCCAAAATTCCAGGTGATGGCGTCGTCACCGGGTGGGGCACGATCAATGGTCGTGTGATTTATGTTTTCGCCAAGGATTTTACCGTTTTCGGCGGATCGCTTTCCGATACCCATGCACAAAAAATCATGAAAATTCAGGATATGGCGCTGCAAAATCGCGCGCCGGTGATCGGCCTGTTTGATGCAGGTGGCGCCCGTATCCAGGAAGGGGTCGCGGCGCTTGGCGGGTATGGCGAAGTTTTCTACCGCAACGTGATCGCGTCCGGCGTCATTCCGCAAATTTCCCTGATCATGGGGCCATGTGCAGGCGGCGATGTTTATTCGCCCGCCATGACCGACTTTATCTTCATGGTCAAAGACACAAGCTATATGTTTGTCACTGGGCCAGACGTGGTGAAAACCGTGACCAACGAAACGGTTACAGCCGAAGAGCTTGGCGGTGCCAGCATCCACGCGACGAAATCCTCGATCGCCGATGGTGCTTACGAAAACGATGTAGAAGCCTTGTTGCAGATGCGCCGGTTCGTAGATTTTCTACCCGCATCAAATCGCGAAGATGCACCCGTATTGCCCAGTTTTGATAATTCCGACCGGCTTGAATATTCGCTCGATACGATCATCCCTGACAATCCGAACATGCCATATGACATGCACGAATTGATCACGAAAATAGCCGATGAAGGGGATTTTTTTGAAATTCAGGAAACCTTTGCCGGCAACATCATAACCGGATTTATCCGCCTTGAAGGACGCACGGTCGGGGTGGTCGCCAACCAGCCGATGGTACTGGCGGGGGTTCTGGATTCTGACGCTAGCCGCAAGGGCGCGCGCTTCGTGCGTTTCTGCGATTGCTTCAATATCCCGCTCGTGACGCTAGTTGATGTGCCCGGATTTTTGCCCGGCACCGCTCAGGAATATGGCGGCTTGATCAAGCACGGTGCAAAATTGTTGTTTGCTTATGCGGAGGCCACCGTGCCGAAGGTGACTGTGATCACCCGCAAGGCGTATGGCGGTGCGTATGATGTGATGTCGTCGAAACACATCCGTGGCGATATGAATTATGCTTGGCCGACCGCCGAAATTGCGGTGATGGGGGCCAAGGGTGCGGTTGAAATCATCTTCCGGGCAGAGCTTGGGGACGATGAGAAAATCGCCGCCCGCACGGCTGAATATGAAAGCCGGTTCGCAACCCCGTTTGTGGCAGCCGAACGCGGTTATATCGACGAAGTCATCATGCCTCATGCGACCCGCAAACGGATCTGCCGCGCCCTCAACATGCTCCGCAACAAACAGGCGGAACTGCCCTGGAAGAAGCACGCAAATATTCCGTTGTAAGGACTGTTTATGGAAACTACTGGACCCTTTTCTTTTGAAATTGATACAGAAATTATTTTAGCCTGCTTTCGATCCAACGATGATATGGGAATAGTCCTCCGTGTTCATATGGAGGTTGAAAGATCTATGATTAGGGAGCTTGAAAGGCGTTTTCCCAACTACGGTGCGCTAAAGTTCCAGTTTTTTGATCAGCATCTAAAGGCTCTTAAGGCCTTTGGAAAATTCACCCCACTATCTGACGCCATAACGCAAATCAACGTGACGCGTAATAAATTTGCTCATGTAAGAAATATTAGAAAAACTGATCTTACTCAAAGTGATTTGAATAATTTATATCATCATACTGCTGCTGCATTTACGTCTGTGCCCGATCTAAAAAAAATTGATGTAAAAATTGATGAAGAAGGGCTGCATGAAAGTTTAATTGACCTTACACCTGCCAGGCAATTTGCAATTATCGGCGCAATGATTGTTGGTGCAATTGAAACGATGCGGCAACGTCAATCAGCAAAGCAAGTTGAAATCCTTGTCAAATGGTCCGGCGAGATTGAAAAAATTTTAGACGCTTACAAAAAGCAGGAACCTACAATCCACGGGAGTAAATCATGATCGTGACCACATCSGAYAGCATTGAAGGCCAGCCGATTGGCGAATATCTGGGGATCGTTGCCGGTGAGGCGGTKCTGGGGGCGAATATATTYCGYGATTTTTTCGCCAATATCCGCGACATCGTTGGCGGGCGCTCTGGGAGTTACCAAAAAGTTCTCCGGGACGGGCGTAATTTGGCGCTTGAAGACATGATTGAAGAAGCACGGCAACTTGGCGCTGATGCCATTGTTGGGGTCGATCTGGATTACGAATCCGTTGGTCAATCCGGCGGCATGTTGATGGTATCCGTCAACGGCACGGCGGTGCGTTTCCGCTAAACCTTATCTTGGACGGGCAATCTCGGCGCGGGCTCTGCGGTTGGCGATTGAAGCGCGGATTTGTTCGCGCCAGATCACGTATAATCCGCTGCCTGCAATGACGGCTGCACCGACAATTGTATAATTGTCGGGGACTTCGCCAAACGCGACAAAGCCGACAATGGCGGCAGTTACGATCATCAAATAATTGAACGGCTGCAAGGTAGAGGCAGGGGTATATTCCAGCGCCTTGATGAGCAGATCAAATACTTTGCACAGGCGTGGCGTCTCTATCCAGCCGTCGAAGCATTAATGAGCATGCGCGGTGTGAAAATAATCGTCGCGATTACGGTCGTCTCAGAGCTAGGTGATCTCAGCCGATTTGAAAACCCAAAACAACTAATGAGTTTTTTAGGCTTGACTCCGTCAGAGCATTCCAGTGGGCCGCGACAGAAACGCGGT
>JAESRU010000149.1 GCA_016764455.1 Hyphomicrobiales bacterium
CGCTTTATTTTTCCAGAGTTAGTAAAGGGTAGAAAGATGGATGTACTTCTAGATGCKSTRASKMSYCSWSSCGCATGCTGGTTCATAAATCGGTCTATGACGAAGCCGTCAAGATTGCCGGTGAAGTTGCTGCAAGCATCGAGATTGGTGACCCGAGTGAGGAAGGCCGCCATATCGGCCCCCTCGTCAGCCAAATGCAGTATGACAAGGTCCAGGGCCTAATTGAAACAGCCATTGCCGAAGGCGCCCGCCTGATTACCGGCGGCACCGGACGGCCAGAAGGCTTCAACCGCGGCTATTATGTACGCCCGACAATCTTTGCCGACGTCAAAAACGAGATGACAATTGCCCAGGAAGAGGTCTTTGGCCCAGTCCTGGTCATGATCCCGTTCAGCGACGAAGAAGAGGCAATTACGATTGCCAACGACACGCCCTATGGCCTTGCAGCATACATACAAAGCGGTAGTCAGGAACGCGCCGAGCGCGTCGCCAGGCGCCTGCGTGCAGGTATGGTGCAGATCAACGGTGCCCAGCGCCCGTCAAACAGCCCGTTTGGTGGCTACAAGGCGTCAGGCAATGGCCGTGAAGGCGGTAAATGGGGCCTGGAGGACTTTCTTGAAGTCAAGGCCGTCAGTGGCTGGACGCCATCCGCCCCGCCCGCTGAATAGCCCTAAATGCAGACAAAAGAAAAGGCCCGCAATTTTGCGGGCCTTTTTTGTGACAAGAGTGGTCGACCGGTTTTGGCATTGTACGAGGAGGCCACTATGCCATTCCCGGTCGACCGAACCCCACGGACYCAGGAGATGCGGCGGACCTGAGCACTCCGTAGGGTATTCTTTTTTCATTGCAGATCCTGATGAGACTTGGAAATTCATCCCCTACAAATCATCAAGRTGATTGAAACCRCAACAAAAGATCTCCCAGCCAACCTATATTGTTGCACCGCGATAGCAACAATTTAAGGTCAGATGAGCATTGGTTTTGCTATTAATAATAAAGGCTTAAGGTTAACGGCCAATCCACACGCAACCCACGATGGGGGTAGTATTTCAGGAAAAGCCCAGCCCAAACATCAGTTTAAGCGGCGTCTGCCACCACCCGATTTCGGCCATCATTCTTGGCAGTGTAAAGAGCTTCATCTGCCCGTTTAATAATATCCGCCTGGGTATCATTGTCTGATTGCAGCGCCGACAAGCCGATGGAAATTGTCAAATCCAGCGCCTGGCTACCGCCATTCACCAAAAATGCCTTATCAGCGACTACACATCTGATACGTTCCGCCACAATAGCGGCAAGCCCGATGTCAGTTTCCGGCATGATGATTACAAATTCTTCGCCGCCATACCGGCAGGCCAGATCGATGCCGCGAATATTCTTTTGCAGCCGCTTGGAAAATTCCCTTAAAACTTCATCGCCTGCCCCATGACCATGGGTATCGTTCACGACTTTGAAAAAATCGATATCCACAATCATCAATGAGAGCAACTTGTCCGAATTTTTTGCGGTCTCGAGCAAAGTAGCCAGATGGCTTTCCATATATCGGCGATTGTGAAGGCCTGTGAGCGCATCCGTCACGGCCATTTCCATATTGAGTTTAAAACTGTCAACCAGCCTGTCGGCATAGCGCTTGCGTCGTATCTGCGTCCTTACCCGGGCAAAGAGCTCATTGCTGTCGATCGGGCGCATTACATAGTCATTGACCCCCATTTCGATGGCGCGCAACAGGCGAGCATCATCATTGGGATCGACAATAATCARAATTGGCAAATTCCGGGTGCGATCCAGCGAACGAATCTGGGAACATAATCTAAGGCCGTCGAAATTWCGAAGGTTCATGCTGATTATAATGAGCTCATAATCACCTTCGGCAGCATTAAAAACGGCCTGCAATGGGTCTGGCTCGATAACGACCTCATGATCCCTTTTGAGTATCTTGGAAATGCGTTCGTATGAATTCAGGCGATCATCCACATACAATATCCGCCCGTTGGAAACGGGTTGGCGAAAGATCAATTCCTGATTTTCACCAAATCCAAGCTCTTCCCCGGTTGCGACTCGTGATTGCATTTCATCAACAAGGGTCTTATTGCGCACCAGGCTTTTGACCCGTGTCATTATGGCAATATCGGAAACCGGTTTTGTCAGGAAATCATCTGCCCCTGCTTCAAGCCCTTTGACTTTGTCGGCTGGTTGATCAAGCGCCGTGATCATGATGACGGGAACATGGTGGGTTTTGGGGTTTGCCTTGATGCGACGGCATACTTCGAAGCCATCCATTTCAGGCATCATGACGTCCAGAAGCACGATGTCGACCCGGCCGCCATCGCATATATCCAGAGCATCGGGCCCGTTGGTGGCGGTTACAACGTCAAAATATTCCGCACTCAAACGCGCTTCCAGTAATTTCACATTTGCCGGAATATCATCAACAACAAGGATACGTGCGGTCATGTTCTTTTCCGTCAGTTACGCTAAAACATAAGGGTGAATGAACTGATCAGCCGGCTGGGCCAATTAGGTCGCTGATAGATTTCAAAAATGGGCCGACCGAGATCGGCTTGGAAATATAATCTTCGCAGCCCGCCGCCCGAATGCGCTCTTCATCCCCGCGCATGGCAAAAGCGGTAACCGCGATCACTGGAATTGGCGCTAGATCTGGATCTTCTTTGAGCCATTTGATCACATCGATGCCAGATACTTCCGGCAATTGAATATCCATGAGGATGAGATCTGGCTTGTGTTCCCGCGCCAGTTCCATAGCGTCGATACCGTTGGCAGATTTCAACGTGTTATATCCATGCGCCGACAAAAGGTCATGGAACAGCTTCATGTTGAGATCATTGTCTTCAACGATCAGTACAGTTTTGGCCATTCTCTCAAGCCCCTTACCCTCACGGCACAGACCATATTTTCAGGCTGCCTATCGTGTCCGAAATTTGCGGACATTCTTTCTTTGGCGCTATTTGAAAGCAAAGATGTAACCAAGAGTTTAATCTGAAGCCAGGAACAGGTATTTTTACTTCAATAAGAATGGGATAAATTGAAGGTTGAGATGGTGATTTGCAGATGAACAAGAGGCGGACATGGGCTTGAATCATGAACTGGCTGAAGAATACGCGCTAAAAGCACTACATTTCATCGGGTCTGAAGAGGACCGTTTGGAAAGGTTTATGGCGCTTTCGGGTCTCGACCCCGATACCATGCGGGARGCRGCAACRAACGAWTCGTTTCTKGCYGCYATTCTYGAATATCTGATGGGYGACGAATCRCTTYTGCTGGTTTTCACCAGCGATATYGGCGCACCRCCYGAAKCYGTYAARGCCGCRTGGGCMAGTCTGGCRGGAAAYYCGTATGAAGTRTGAAMYCARATCATGACAAMWAAYRGCCARCTYGATGCGWCAACAYKRGCRCAGATWGAAGCKCTGGATTTGCGTCCCCAGCCCYTGATCATCTGTGACATGGACGAAGTRCTGTTGAATTTTGTCATAGCGCTTGAAGGRCATCTGGACCGGAACGGTTTTTGGCTCGACAAGCGGTCTTTCGCTTTGAACGGCAACATMAAATATAATGGCGGCCATGATCCAGCGGATACCGATCAGGTTCGTGAATTGATTTATTCCTTCTTTGCCAGCGAGACCGCCAACATGACCCTTGTCCCTGGTGCCCGCGAAGCKTTGGCRACTTTGGCCAATCACGCTGAAATCGTATTCCTCACCAACATGCCRGACATMTACCGTGACGCCCGGYTGGAAAACCTGAACGGTCACGGYATCTAYCAYCCAGTGGTYACMAATTCCGGTCCMAAAGGCCCYGCYGCGATTGAAATTGCCCGCAARGCCGGTGAACCGGTTTTCTTTCTGGATGATACGCCAGGCAACATTAAGTCCGTAAAAGCCGCGTTGCCCGATGCCCACGTTATCCATTTCATCGCCGACCCAGATTTTGCCGGGCTGGTGGAAAAAATCGACGGCATTTCACTTCGTTCAAGCGATTGGCAAGAAACCCATCAGCATATCCATTCAATTCTGGACGGGTCCGCGGGGTGACCCGCGAATATTCCATCGGCATCGATCTTGGCGGAACGAAAATATCCGGAATTATTCTCGGTGCCGGGCCAGAGGCAATTGCCAAAATCCGCGTCGCCGCACCCAAGGAAAATTACAGCAACACCTTGAATGCAATCCGTGACCTCATAGGTAGCCTTGAACAAGAGACCGGATCACAATCCCCGCTCCCGGTTGGTATCGGCGTCCCCGGCTCAATTTCACCAAAAGACAATCGCCTGCAAAATGCAAATTCGGTATGGTTGAACGGCAAGCCCCTCCTTGAAGATTTGCAAGCGGCATTGGGCCGCCCTGTCAGATTGGCGAATGATGCGAATTGCTTTGNCATTTCAGAATTTACCGATGGCGCGGGAATGGGTGCCAAAACCCTGTTTGGTGTCATTATCGGAACTGGATGCGGCGGCGGCATTGTCAGGGACGGCAACATCGTCGATGGCCCGCGCGGGATTGGCGGCGAATGGGGCCACAACCCCCTACCCTGGCCAACGYTGGAWGAAGTACCCGGCCCCAAATGCTGGTGCGGCCTGAGCGGGTGYCTTGAGGCATGGATATCAGGCCCTGGACTGGAAGCCGATTATTTCAGAGCAACCGGAAACCAAATTTCTGCAAAAGACATAGCGGTCGCGCCAGAAAATCCAGCGGAAAAACTCTGTCTGGACCGMCATGCCAGCAGGCTYGCCCGTGGTCTGGCCAGCGTGGTCAACATGATTGATCCTGATATTATTGTTCTGGGCGGTGGGCTCTCAAACATGGCCCACCTATATTCGCGATTGCCTGAATTGATGGCGAAGCATATCTTTGCGACAGATAAATCAATAGATATTCGCCCGCCCGTCCACGGCGACGATAGCGGCGTTAGAGGCGCAGCCAGGTTATGGTGTCAAAGCTAGACACAAACAATTCAGAAGCTATCCCCAACGCGTCGCATAAATGTCTGTGCCGGGATTGTTCTAATTTATTCGAACCAATATCCAGCCAGGCAAACGGCCAAAGGTGTCCTGTCTGCGCCAGCCCGCGCGTGCTTGATCACCCGGAAATCACGTCCCTGTCGATTGCCCATATTGATTGCGACGCGTTTTTCGCCAGCGTTGAAAAACGCGACAACCCAGACATTCGCGACAAGCCTGTCATTATCGGTGGTGGCCAACGCGGGGTTGTAGCGGCTGCTTGCTATATCGCCCGGACCTACGGCATTCGCTCTGCAATGCCGATATTCAAGGCAAAACGCGCCTGTTCAGAGGCTGTCATCATACCGCCGGATATCGCTAAATATTCACGTGTTGGCCGAGAAATACGCGAGATGATGCGCGAAGTCACGCCACTAGTTGAGCCGATTTCCATCGACGAAGCGTTTCTGGATTTGAGCGGAACTGAGCGCCTACACCATGCCTGCGCAGCGCAAACGCTGGCTACCTTGGCCAGACGCATCGAAACCGAAGTTGGGATCACGGTATCAATCGGCCTTAGCCACAATAAATTCCTGGCAAAAATCGCGTCCGATCTGAAAAAACCAAGGGGCTTTGCCATGATCGGAAAAGCGGAAACCACCGCTTTTCTCAATGATAAACCAATCGGCATAATCTGGGGTGTCGGCAAGGTCACCCAGCAAAAACTGATCAAGGAAGGTGTGCGCACAATTGCCGATTTGCGCCAGATTGATTTGACAACCCTGACCGCAAAATTTGGCGTGCTTGGATCAAGACTGCACACCCTTGCGCGCGGCAAAGATACACGGATCGTCAATCCGCATCAGGACACAAAAAGCGTCTCAAGCGAGACTACTTTCAACACTGATATTTCTAAACAACAAGAACTCGAGCGGCATCTCTGGATACAATGCGAGCGAACCTCCACTCGTCTTAAAGCGGCCAACCTTTCCGGCGTAACCATTACCTTGAAAATGAAGACCGCACGGTTCCAAACGGTGACCCGCCGCACCACGTTGAAATCCCCGACCAGCCTCGCTGACACGATTTTCAAGCAAGCCGCAATGTTGCTCCAGCGCGAACGCTCAGGCACCGAATACCGACTGATCGGMGTTGGCGTTTCCGGGTTAACTGAAGGAATTCGCACCGACCCGGTCGATTTCCTCGACCCAACTGCCACCCGTCAGGCCAACCTTGAGTTGGCAACTGACAAGCTCCGCTCGAAATTTGGCAAGAATGTAGTCGGCAAAGGCCGCGCCCTGAAACGATGATTTCAGCAACTCAATCGTCGCACGGATCCTGATCAAGAAATTTGATATCAACCAATTTTGCTCGCAAAACGATATCGCCATAATCGATTAAAATATCGGTGCTGACGCCGTTACGAAATAAATCAAATGACAATTGATAGGCTGGAACCTGTTCGCCGCCCATATCCTTGTCAAAATATGCCAACGAGACCGGCCAGTAAATCATGCCGTTGAGAGGTTCGGCGCCGCTCACACCTTCAATATCGCTCCGGGACGGCCTGCCCATAACAGCGTTGGTCGCATAAACTTTGTCGCCRGTATCAGAACCATCAAAAACATCGCGCTGTAAAAACCGCACGCCCTGTTCTGCCTGATCAATCATCAAAGCCATATGTTCGGTTGGAAACAAAACATCTTGCGAAATTTCGAATTGCTTCTCCTGAGGTGTATCCAAATCGATCGCAATTCCCTGCCCGTCGCCGCGTRCCGCGTCGCCACCAGAAGACAGCGTCAGGTTACCATCAAGATATTGCCGCATGTTGAACCTGAATTCCGCGCCATCACCAGATTCCCACGTTGTCGATTGCACATCCGTTGTGGTTGAATTCCCGTTCTGTCGCTGATAGCGGGTCAAGAAACGCATGTTCAAAGTATAGCCCTGACACGCATCGCCATCGAATTCGAGGACCACGCGTCCGGTTGCTGACATAGCGTTTGTCTGGCCTTCAACATGTTCCGTAGAAACATCATAAACCGCGCGGTGAGCTACAAGTTCAGCCGCCACAAGATCGCCAGGAACAAATAGCAATGCCCCAACACCAACCATGACCGAAAGAGAGGGTTTCAACCGGCGTAAAAACACCCCAGAAAAATCGCTAAATCCCGGAGAAAAAACAAATACGGAATAATTTGCAGCTGTCATTCTGGTCCCTGTCCTATTACAATAGGTGTTCGGTTCTGCTTCATGCAGAGCAAGCATATTGGAACATTTCCCCGATCATACAACAATACGATTTTTCCGGTGTTTTCTTTAAATGATTGATACGGCTAAAGCACGGATTTTGGTAACTCGAAAATTGCCACCGGCGGTAGAAAAGCGGCTTGAGCAGATTTTCACCCCAACTTTCAATCCAGACGACAAACTCCCTACGCCCGAAAGCCTGGTGCAAGCTAGCGCCGGGCATGATGCTTTGCTGGTCTGTTCAACAGAAAAACTTGGCAAAGATATTATCGACGCTCTGCCGGAGACAATCCGCATCATCGCGACTTATTCCGTTGGCACTGATCATATCGACATTGCCGCCGCCACAGCACGCGGCATTGTTGTATCCAACACGCCAGATGTATTGACCGACGCCACTGCCGATATTGCCATGCTGCTTATGCTCGGTGCGGCACGCGGGGCCTATGCTGGCGAGCGCACAGTGCGCGAAGATCGCTGGGATGTATGGTGCGCCACCCACCCGCTCGGAGTTCAGGTTACAGGCAAGACCGTTGGTATTTTGGGCATGGGACGCATCGGCAGAGCCTTTGCCAAACGCGCCCGGGGCTTTGATATGAAAATCCTTTATCACGGTCGCACCCGCCTTGATCCGGCGTTGGAAAATGGTGAGGAATTTCACAAAAATCTCGACAATATGCTGGCGCGCTCAGATTTTCTTTCAATCCATTGCGCCTCAACGCCTGCAACGCGCGGCCTGATCAACGCCGACAGAATCGCAAAACTTCCCGATGGCGCAGTGATTGTGAATACCGCCCGCGGTGATATTATTGATGATGACGCCCTTATTTCCGCACTCAAATCGGGTAAATTATCGGCTGCCGGACTTGATGTATTCAACAACGAGCCCAATATTGATCCGCGCTATCGGGATTTGGAAAATGTTTTCCTGCTGCCTCATCTGGGCAGCGCTACGATTGAAACCCGTGACGCTATGGGTTTTCGTGCAATCGACAATCTTGAATCATTTTTTTCCGGGGAACCCCCTCGCGACGCCGTTTCCATATAACAGACAATTTTTACAAGGAGATACAAATGTCTGAAACACCTGAAGACCGACTGAAAAAACTTGGAATTGAACTACCGGAAGCAGCTGGTGCTGCTGGAAATTACGTCCCTTACGTAATTTCAGGAAATCAGCTTTTCATTTCAGGTCAAGGTCCGGCCGGACCAAACGGTTTGGAATATACCGGCAAGATCGGTGACACCAGAACTCTGGAAGACGGCCAGGCCGCTGCCCGCCTGACGGCACTCAACCTCCTCGCGCAGGCAAAAGCCGCAGCGGGCGGTCTCGATCGCATCGTTCGCTGTGTCAAGCTTGGTGGGTTCGTCAATTGCATGCCTGATTTCTCTGATCAGCCCCAAGTCATCAACGGCGCATCCGACCYCATGGTCGAAGTGTTGGGCGAAGCAGGTTTCCATTCACGGTTCGCCGTTGGCGTGGCARATCTGCCCTTCGACATGACAGTAGAAATTGATGCCGTTTTTGAGATAAAGACAGACTGAAGAAAATCTCGAGGCATCATTTTATGTCGAGTTTAAAATGGCTGACATCCCGTCCTGTAGCCCATCGCGGGCTGCACGACGCGGGTGCTGGCATCATAGAAAACACTCGCTCGGCTGTCATAGCCGCGCTTGAATCTGGCTACGCCATTGAAGTCGATCTTCAGGCGTCCGCAGATAATAAGGCTATGGTGTTTCATGATTATTCACTCGAACGATTGACCGATACAAACCGGTTCCTCAGCGAACTTACCGAAGCCGAATTGAAACAGGTTAAATTCAACGACACCGCCGACCAGATGATGTCACTAAAAGACCTCCTTGATCTGGTCCAGGGACGTGCGCCTATTCTGCTGGAAATCAAAAACCTCGAAGCCAATATTGGGCCTCTTGAAAAAGAGATTGTCCGCGTTCTTAAATCCTATAGCGGCCATGTGGCGGTAATGTCCTTCAACCCCAAAGTCGTAAGTCAGTTCCGTAAACTGGATCCCAATCTTCCGCGCGGGATTGTCTCAGAGGATTTTCGCGACGACAAAAAATGGGGCATGCTTACCAGGCTCCAGCGGTTTCAATTGCGCAACATGTTGCACTGGTTTCGCGCCAAACCAGATTTCGTCGCCTATGGCATTCACAGTCTGCCATGCGTTGCGCCGTTGGTAGTGAGATTCCTATTGTGGAAGCCGATTTTGACTTGGACCGTTCGCACCAGAGCTGAGCATCAACGCGCCCGCATTTTTGCAAATAACATCATTTTTGAAAATTTCAGACCGTGACCGGACAACAAGCCCGATGGTACGGTGACAGATGAGCGGGCAAGAACAAATCCAGGTTCATATCGAACCCAGCATGTCGGCAATCGACGCTGATGGGTGGAATGCGTGTGCCCAGGCTTCCGATATCACGGCCCGCCCGGGTACAGGTTTCAATCCGTTTGTTTCATATGAATTTTTGAACATTCTTGAACTGGCTGGGTGCGTAAAAGCCGAAACCGGGTGGCATCCGCAACATGTTGTGGTGAAAGATTCAAACGGTGCGATCGCCGCCTGTATGCCTTGCTATCTCAAGGGTCACAGCCAGGGCGAATATGTATTTGACCATGCATGGGCTGACGCGCTGGAGCGAACCGGTGGCAATTATTACCCAAAATTGCAGGTATCCGTCCCCTTCAGTCCGGTAACCGGCCCGCGCCTTCTTGTGGGCCCGGGAAAAGATGTGATCCAGTATCAGAAGGCCATGGTGGATGCCCTCCGCCAGCTCAATGATCATTTCGAGACATCCTCGATCCACCTGACTTTCCTGCCGGAGGAACAATGGAAATTCCTCGGCGAAGAAGGTTTTTTGCTGCGAAAAGACCAGCAATTCCACTGGATCAACAAAGGCTATGCTTCTTTCAATGAATTTCTGGAGGAGCTATCATCCCGAAAACGCAAGGCGATCCGCCGCGAGCGTGAAAAAGCCGCCGCCACCGGCTGCACCTTTGAATGGATTTCTGGTGACGATCTGACGGAAGCCCATTGGGATGCGTTTTATGAGTTTTACCAGGATACCAGCGCCCGAAAATGGGGACAGGCCTATTTGAACCGGACCTTCTTTTCGATGCTCGGCGACAGCCTCGGAAAATCGGTTGTCCTGATTATGGTCAAGCATAGCGATAGATATGTTGCCGGCGCCCTTAACATGATCGGCGGCGGGGTCATTTATGGCCGCCATTGGGGATGCATCGAAGACCATCCCTTTGTCCATTTCGAAACCTGTTATTATCAGGCAATCGATTATGCCATTCAAAATAAATTGATGCGGGTTGAGGCGGGTGCCCAAGGCCCACACAAACTGGCACGTGGATATTTACCGGTCACCACCTACAGCGCCCACCATATTACCCACGAAGGGTTGCGGAATGCTGTCGCGCAATATTTGCGGGGCGAGCAGGAACATGTTGATATCGAAAGCAGGATTTTAGGCGAGCATTCGCCCTTCAAGAAAGACAATTCCTGAGAAAAATATTTGAGGAAAAACGATCATGACTGAAAGCTACGATCCGGAAAATATTTTTGGCAAAATCCTGCGTGGCGAAATTCCGTGTCACAAGGTTTATGAAGACGATTCTACTTTTGCCTTCATGGACATCATGCCGCGCGCCGATGGCCATACGCTGATCATTCCCAAAAACCCATCACGAAATACACTCGACSCCGATCCGGTTGATCTCGCTGCGGTCATCAAGACAACGCAAAAAATCGCTGTAGCGGCCAAGAAAGCATTTGATGCGCCGGGCATCTTGATCCAGCAATTCAACGAAGAAGCCGCCGGTCAGGTTGTTTTCCATCTCCATTTTCATGTGATCCCGCGCCATGACGGCATCAAATTGAAACCACATACCGGTGAAATGGCCGAYCAGGACCTTTTGAAGATGCACGCCGAAAAATTGCGCGCTGCCCTATAATCCAGTCAGGTAGAAATGCCCGCCAAGCAAAATTATTTCGCCGGCAATAATGCCGTAGGCGATTGAACGCCCAAATTTTAGAAAAACCCCAGTCCCGAATATGACCGCGCTGTAGCGCACCAGCGGTTCAACGTCGGCCAGCGCGCCAATTGGAAAGAAAATAATCCGCGCCACCAGGGCCGCGACAAGAGCAGTTGAAACCGCCCTCACCCAGCGGAATATTTCGCCGTTTTCATCCACTTTGGCTGCAGCAAATACGCCTGCCAGCCTCCAGATATCCGTGGCGAAATACCCCGCCACCAGCAACATTCCCAAATTTGCCCAGAATTCAATATCGCCCATTATTTCGGCTCGAACCTCCGTCCGATAAAATAAGCAAGCGTCCCGCCGATCAGGCCCGACAGCAAAAGTTCATATCCGGGAAAATAGATGAAGAATATCGGCCCAAGAGTGAAGCCGAATAAAAGCGCTAACCGGTTCGACCAATCGTTGGAAACCGAAATCAACGAGAGTACAAAATAGAGCGGCGTCAGGAACAACAACCCGGCCGCAAGTTTTGGTGACAGAATTCCCGCAAGCGAATGCCCGATCGCGGCAACGAACATGTTGGTGATGAAGAGCACAGCGCAAAAGCCGCAATAATAGGGAATGCGCTCGTCGCGCGGCATGCCCGGCAATGTACGCATGGATTCAACCCATACCGTAATCGCCATGAAATGGGTCAGCAGATATTGCTTCCATTTCGGCGTATGCGGTTCGCGCAAAATCGGCAACAGCGTTACTGCAAGCGGCAGCAATCGAACCGCTGTCAGGGTTACCGCCAGCGCCGCCGCTGCCATGGTCGCACCGGATGCGATTTCGCTAACCAGCACCACCTGGCCCGGCAATGCCCAAACAAAGAATGATATGAAAACCGTATCGAACAGCGAAATCCCGCTTTCGTGGGCAAACGCGCCGAAACCGAAAAACGAAAACATCAACACCACTGCCGCAGGCGAAGTGGTGGCCCACATGCCACGTCCAAATGCTGCCCGTTTCCGCACAGCCGACTCAGTGATATTATCTCCGGGATTGCTCACTATGCGTTGCCCATCAAAGCAAATATTCCGGCCGTTATGGAAAGCCTCAATCGGTCAGCAATGGCACCTTCGGGACCAAGCTTCCACCACCTGAAGATCCACCGCCCTTACGCGATGGTTTTTTTGGTTTTGGACTGGCTTTTGCCTTGCTGGCGCGTGATTTCGCAGGAGCCTTGGCCTTGGCTTTCCGACGCCTGGCCGGTTTTGGTGCAATCGGCTTGTCTTCGAAATATTCAAAAGACAAAACTTTTTCGCCATCTTCCTTTTTGGTATCGACCCGAACAATGCCGCCCTTGGTAAGTTTGCCGAACAACAATTCTTCAGCCAGAGGCTTTTTAATATGCTCCTGGATGACCCGGGCCAATGGACGGGCACCAAATTTCTCRTCGTAACCGCGCTTAGCGATCCACTCATTCGCCGTTTCAGTCAGCTCGATCGTAACATTGCGATCCGCCAATTGGGCTTCAAGCTGGAGTACAAATTTCTCGACAATCTTCGTGATGACATCTGTACCCAGTGGCGCAAACCCGATCACTGAATCCAGTCTGTTGCGGAATTCCGGGCTGAACATCCGGCTGATGGCTTCTTCATCATCACCCACCTTGCGCTTCTGGTTGAAGCCAATCGGCGCCTTGGCCAATTCAGCAGCGCCCGCATTGGTGGTCATAATCAGGATCACGTTCCTGAAATCAACTTTCTTGCCGCTATTGTCGGTTAGTTTGCCATGGTCCATCACCTGCAACAGGATATTGAAAAGGTCCGGATGGGCTTTTTCAATCTCGTCCAGCAACAACACACAATGGGGATGCTGATCGACCTGATCGGTCAGCAGACCACCCTGATCAAACCCCACATAGCCGGGTGGTGCGCCGATCAGCCTGGAAACGGCATGGCGCTCCATATATTCCGACATATCGAAGCGCAAAATCTCGATCCCCAGCACCTCTGCCAGTTGCCGCGCAACTTCGGTTTTGCCAACCCCGGTCGGCCCGGAAAACAGATAGCTGCCGATGGGTTTTTCAGGTTCACGCAACCCAGCCCGCGATAATTTAATCGCAGCAGACAAAGCTTCGATCGCCAGATCCTGACCAAAAACAACACGCTTCAGATGAATTTCCAGATGCTTGAGCACCTCGGCATCATCTTTGGAAACGGTTTTCGGCGGTATCCGCGCCATGGTCGCGATGGTGGCTTCAATTTCCTTGACGCCGATTGTCTTTTTACGACGACTTTCCGATACCAGCCTTTGGGACGCCCCGGTCTCGTCGATGACATCAATCGCCTTGTCAGGCAGCTTGCGGTCGTGGATATACCGCGCCGACAATTCCACCGCCGTCTTGATCGCATTTTCTGTATAGCGAATGTCGTGAAACTCTTCGAAATAAGGTTTTAAKCCTTTGAGAATTTTGATCGTGTCTTCGACAGACGGCTCCACAATATCGATTTTCTGAAAGCGGCGCGCCAACGCCCGGTCTTTCTCAAAATGCTGGCGATATTCCTTGTAGGTTGTCGAACCCATACAGCGCAGTTTCCCACCCTGTAACGCAGGCTTCAACAAATTGGACGCATCCATCGCCCCGCCCGAAGTGGCACCCGCACCAATCACGGTATGAATTTCATCAATGAACATGATCGCGCCGGGATAAGCTTCGATCTCATCTACCACAGCTTTGAGGCGCTCTTCAAAATCACCGCGATACCGGGTCCCTGCCAGCAGCGCCCCCATATCCAGCTGAAAAATAGTGGAATCTGCCAAGACATCCGGCACATCGCCTTTGACAATGCGAAACGCCAAACCTTCGGCAATCGCAGTTTTGCCAACACCCGGATCACCCACAAAAATCGGATTGTTTTTCCGCCGCCGACACAATACCTGGATCGCGCGCCGGATTTCAGCATTCCGCCCTATCAGCGGATCAACATCACCAGCTTCCGCCTTCTCGTTCAAATTCACGCAATAGGCGTCCAGAGCTTCGTTTTGAGCTACCTCTTCAGCGTTATTATCCATGCCGTCAGGCTGGTCATGGCCACCGCCGGGCAATTCAGGATTGCCGGAAACACCGCGCCGTTTTGCCATACCGTGAGAAATATAATTGACCGCATCATAGCGGTTCATTTCCTGCTCCTGCAGGAAGAACGCTGCGTGACTTTCTCGCTCGGCAAAAATCGCGACCAGCACATTGGCTCCGGTGACCTCTTCGCGCCCCGAAGATTGCACATGAATAACCGCCCGCTGGATTACGCGTTGGAACCCGGCTGTCGGTTTTGAATCTTCGCCTGTCGAGACAATGATTTCATCCAGATCATTATCCAGATAATCGACCAAATTATGCTGCAACACATCGATATCCACGTTGCAAGCGCGCATTACAGCACTTGCATCACGGTCATCCGTCAACGCCATCAGCAGATGTTCAAGGGTTGCGAATTCGTGGCTCCGCTCATTGGCGAGTACAAGCGCCTGATGCAAAACCTGTTCGAGATTTGGAGAAAATGTTGGCACGTTGTTTCCCGGCTCTTTCTAGTTTTTTTCCATAACGCATTGTAGCGGATGTTGGTGCTTGCGCGCAAAATCCATAACCAGCGCCACCTTGGTTTCCGCTACCTCATAGGTAAAGACCCCACAAACCCCGGCACCCTTATTGTGAACATGCAACATGACGGTCGTCGCTTCATCAATACCTTTGTTGAAATATTTCTCGAGCACCAGAACAACAAACTCCATGGGGGTATAATCGTCGTTCAGAAGCATCACCTTGTAAAGGCTTGGTCGCTTGGTTTTTGTCCGGGTTTGGGTGATGACCCCGGTCCCGGAACCATTCCGGCCCCCGCCCCGCTTATCGTCATTTTCACCAGCCATGCCGCGCACAGAAATATCCACCAGAAAGTGGCGGTGCCCGCGGCAGATAGGCTCAAAGCTGGATCGCAAATAATTCATCCACATACTCGGTCAGATTAAAGGCAAACAATCGTAATAAGTCGAATCTGACATATTTTAAGAGGCATGGCCGGACCTGACCAGTCTTAAAGATAGGGCAACAGGGGCGAAATTACAGCACCTCGCAAAAAATTTATCCAACAACCGATAAAATCGCAGGCTTTCGGCCAAATAATTCAGGATATGAGAAGGTCTATTTCAGCATCCGTAAATCCGTACTTCCCCATCATTTTGCGATGATCCGGACTACCAAGATAACGTTCCAAAACGCCATCCACGTCATTACGAAAACTGGTGTCAGTTAGGGAAAAAGCGAATGAACCATAAGCAGGTGCTTTCTCAGAAGCGGGTACTTCAACAATCTCCAGTGCCCAATCCGGGAATTGACGCATGAAACCAGAATGCGCACGACCAACGCTCGCATACGCGTCGGCTAGACCATCCCTCACTGCAATCGCTGCTTCATTATAAGTCTCGAAAATGGCAATGCGGTTAGCTGGAATTGCAAATTCTACCGCCGAGCGGTGTTGAAACTGATCTCGAATGACCGCCAGAACACAAAGAGAATTCTTTGCAATCGACCTATATCCTTGAATTTGCAAAGGGTTATCCCGTTTTACAAGCAAGCCGTCGGGCAATGCCCAAATCGGGCGGCTGAAAGATGCAGTTTCTCTGCGTTCTTCAGTTTCGAACAGTCCGGTAGTCATCTGCCAGCGCCCGGCCGAGACACCAGGGAGAAGCTCTGAAAACTCTGTTTCAACTGGTTCGAAAGGGCTGACGCCAAGTTCCAAAAACACATGCTCCGCCAACTCAACATCACATCCGGTAATGAGGCCGTCACCATCTCGGAAATTGAAGGGCGGCTCTATCAGGTAAGCAAATTTCATCGTCCGGTCCCCGTGTCAGRCCTTTCATAGCTGGCAATTTTTACGGCCAACACAGCTTCACAACGATCAAGCACAAAGTGCCGCTCTTTAAGCAGTTCGGAATGGCCCATCAGAATTTTTCTGCGCTCGGATATTGTTTCAGGACCCGATTTTGCAAGTTCCGCGAACAAACGCATTTGCTTGATGGACATCCCTGTCTCACGGAGCCAGTAAAGCAGTGTGAGCCATTCAAGAATGATTTTGCTGAAACTTCTATGACCAACATCGTCGCGATCAATTTCAGGAAGCATCCCCAATTTTTCATAATATCTGATCGTATCGGCACTTAAGCCGCATATTGTTGCTGCCTCAGAAATTCGCATTGGTCGATCAACTCCCTTAGTCAAACCAGAGCATATTTTATTGGAGCTACTCCAAGTCAAGTGGGTCAAGAGGTCTTATTCTCGCGTCCTTCCTGTGTTCAGCCTGATCCGCGTAACTCTACTTCTAAGCGCATACCGTCAGCATCGGACTTTCATTTATGCTACAAACAGAAAAAGCCCGGTCTTTCGACCGGGCTTTCCCGAAAATCGGGCTTTCCCGAAAATTCTATGTTTCAGAGGCTTGCCTTACTTGGCAGCTTTCTGAGCAGCCTGAACGGCTGTTTCAATCGGAGCATAAGCTTCTTTTGCAGCGCCGGTGTAGATTTCACCGAGCTTGGTTGCCTGACCGACATAACCTTCGTAGGAAGCGCGGAGGAAGCTGGACTGAGCTTCAACAGCCTTGTCGATTGACTTGGCAGCAGCAACCTTCTCAGCAGCAGCAGTGCCTTCTTCAAAAGCCTTCTTGGAGAAATCAGCAAATTCAGTTGCCATTTCCTGGAAGCCCTTTGACATTGCGCCAAAGCTCTTTGTTGCGAGTTCTACGTTGTCTTTGCCCATTTTCTGAAATTCTTCAAAACCGTTTTGCATTTTATTTCTCCTGGTGGATCGTTTGTTATTTCGATGGCCGCCACAGACTGTTGTTTCGGCCTTGATGACGTAAATATATGCACTGCACAAAAAATGTCAAGAAATTATATTGCACTGCACAAAAATAAATTCCGCCGCATATTTGAATTTTCAAAACATGCTTAAACCTTTTGTAACTTCGGGCCGGTAAAATTCGAGACCATGGCAGCCTGGATACAAAATTCCGGCGCTATTGGTTGTTGAGTTGCATGAGTTAAGGTGAGTGTTCTGCGTAATGTTGCGTCGCGTTTTTAGCCGTTATCGGCCCAATATCGTCCTGTTCATAGCAATTTTTGCCCTATTTTCGGCAATTCTACCAGCAGACGCTACGCGCTCTATCCGCTCTGACCCGCGCTATGCTGCCTTTGTCATCGACATAAATTCCAATACGGTGCTCTATTCCAGAAGCGCCGACCGACCCCGCTACCCCGCGTCCCTGACCAAGATCATGACGCTGTATTTGGTCTTTGAAGCACTGCGCGAAGGCACAATTACCCGCGCAACACGAATCGTTTTCTCATCACATGCTGCAGCGCAACCTCCTTCCAGGCTCGGAATTGCGGTCGGCCAGAGCATTTCGGTAGAATCAGCCATCCGTGCCCTGGTCACCAAATCCGCCAACGATGTGGCTGCTGCAGTTGCTGAACATCTGGGTGGCACCGAAAGCGGGTTTGCGCGTGAGATGACCCGCACCGCCCGCGCACTCGGCATGAGCAACACGACCTTCAAGAATGCGTCAGGCCTGCCAAACAGCGCTCAAACCACAACAGCACGCGACATGGCCACGCTCGGATATGCAATCCAGCGCGATTTTCCCAGTGAATATTCATATTTTAGCACCCGCTCATTCACCTTCCGCGGCAATAGATACGGCAACCACAACCGCCTCCTCGGCAATGTTCAGGGCGTTGATGGCATCAAGACCGGTTATACGCGCGCCTCCGGCTTTAACCTGACAACCTCACTGCGCCGCAACAACCGCCACCTGATCGCCGTTGTCATGGGTGGCCCGACCGGCCGCTCCCGCGACAATCATATGCGCTATTTGCTGGACCGGTTTTACAGCCAGGCTGTGGCCCGCACCAATCCGCCAGTCGAAATCGATGTGGCCAATATGCAAACACCGTCTTTGCGGCCTGACATTAGTCAACCAAACGCCACGGTTGCGATGGCCACAACAACAACACCCTCATCTACAATTGATATCTCGCAAGGTGTTATCGCTGCCTCGGTTGTGGTGCCGCCATCGACCGCCTCCGCTGATCCTGTTGGAACAGCCTCCATTCCCGAAGCTGCACCACCCGCCAGCAACGACAATGTGGCAACACGGATTGAAAACCAGTGGATTATCCAGATCGGCGCATATGGCAACGAAATGGCTGCCCGCACCCGGCTTGGCGCCGCCCAATCAGCCGCCAGTACTTTGTTGGCCAGCGGTCAGCCCTATACCGAACCAGTACAGAGCAATAACCAGACCTTGTACCGCGCCAGATTTGGCGGTTTTGATCGAAGCYCAGCAGTTGCCGCATGCCGGGTTTTGAAACAAGCAAATTTCCCTTGCCTGCCAATGCCTAAATAGGCTTACGACAGCAGAAAATCCCGAGCTTCATTCAATTYGCTTGCAAAATAAGTCGAACCGCCCTGATCCGGGTGCAGCATCTTCATCAGATTTCTGTGGGCCTTGCGGATTTGTGACGCGCTGGCATCCTCCCCCAGACCAAGAATTGCCAGAGCTTCCCCCCGGTTCATTACACTTTGTAATTTGGTCCTACCACGCCCGGAGCCTGCCCCCGCCGCGCCTTCTTCGTCGCGCCAACCAGCAAACCGCCAATCCATATAGGCACCGAGCAAGGCTTCGCTTTCCTCGTCACCAGAAACTTCGCTCATAAATGTTTGCAAATCGCCAAGCGACAAAGATTGCAATTCGGCATTCTGAAATTGCCCATCCAATATTCGCCCGGTCATTTCGCCGGTATCATGGTCCAATGTCATTTCCAGATACCGCGATGTCACCCGCGAGGACTGGCCCTGTGATCTGGGTCTTGAAAAACTGCCAATACCTGGAATTTGTCCGCGCAACATTGAATAGCCGAAGCCGGCAATCGGGATCGCCAGGATCCAGCGCCCGGTCACCGCCATGAATGCAGCCAGCAACAGCACCAATGCGCCACCCCATTGCCGGATCATTTTCGCCAGATCCATCACACTCGCCGACGTAATTTGCTTGATCAAAAGCAAGCCGAGCGAGAGGACAATAATGCCAATCAGAAAATAACCCATAAATTCCTACTTCATTTGCTCGAGCAAAATGCGCGCGCTTTTATTGTTCTTCCCCATATCGCCCAGCGCCATCCGGCCACCGGCAGCGTATACTGCAACGGCTGACAATAACGCCCGCAACTGATCTCGTGAGCCCGCGTCAAAGCGACAAAAGGCCCCCTTGGTCAACCGCGCCATCTCGCGAAATCCGCGCTCGGCGTCTGGATCAAAACCTTCCTGAAACGCAAAGACCGGGACGCCTTGCAGGCCAAGTTCACCGGCTTTGGCGCAAATGCTGTCTATCTCTTCTTCCAGGCAATCACCAACATAAACCAGCGCGTCGACTTTCTGTTCGGATGTTTCCCGTGATACGTGAGAGAGAACTTTGCCTACCTGGGTTTGCCCG
>JAESRU010000150.1 GCA_016764455.1 Hyphomicrobiales bacterium
ATACACCAACCATGTCTGGTCATACGACTTTGTGCATCACAGAACCGACGACGGGCGGGTGTTCTGGACATTGAACCTACTGGATGAATACAGCCGGGAATGTTTAGCCATCCGCGTCAAACGCGAACTCAATTCCCTCGACGTGATCGACATTCTCACGGACCTCTTCATTCTACGCGGCGTGCCCGGTTAGATCCGCTCAGACAATGGTCCGGAGTTCATTGCYAAGGCTGTTCGCGACTGGATCGCCCCGGGAGAACGGCTATATCGAGAGCTTCAACGCCAGACTTCGAGACAAGTTGCTAAATGGCGAGATATATTACTCACTGAAAGAAGCCCAAATCATCATCGAGCAATGGCGCATACACTACAACACAAAAGGCCCACACAGCGCGCCTGGATACAGGCCTCCAGCGCCAGAAGTAATCATTCCGTTGCACCAAAGGCGGATCATGAACTAACATTCAAACTTGACCAATCAATCGGGGCCGAACACGATCATAATTTGCAGAATTTCTCCCCTGTATTGTGCGCTCCATACGAACTGACAACAGCATTATTCCCCGATTGGGCAGACACCTGGGCTTTGATTGCGAAAAAGCCTGAAGGCTGGTCTCTCAAACCGGAATTGAACGATCAGGAATTTGCAAAAATGTTCGGGCAGGTAAACAAGGAAAGCCATTATCTATGAATTCGGATTTTTCAAATCCTCATGCAATTGCAGGTGAAGCGCCATCCAACTGCTTAGATTGTGAGGGGCGTGCGCCAACAGTTTTTATTATCGATAAATTTTCCCACGCAGACTACGGGCATTCTGTTTGTAAAAAATGTGGACTGACATTCGACACCAATGTGAATGAATATTTAAATTGGGAAATTGATATCCAAGATATTCGTGAAATGCCAAGTGAAGACGAATATCGGCGCATGTTCATTGAGACATCGGATATCAGGCAAGACGACGACAATGTGTATGCATATTTTGAATGGGAGGACAATGAAGCCCTTAAGGTCGGAGTGGTCAAACACGTTGTTGATGTTATCGCTCGCCATGAAAACAATTCAAGCGGCATGAAGATTCTAGATCTGGGCTGCGGCAGCGGCTTTACCACGATTGAATTGGCTAAACATTATGACGGCATAAATCTTACTGCCGTGGACCCCAGCCCAACCGTCAAGCAGATCGACGGAATTGAGGGTATCAACGCAATTCAAGGAACATTGGATAGTTTGAAATTTGAAAATAATAGCTTTGATATCGTTATAATTATTGGAAACTTGATGCTTCACAATAATCCAACCAAAACGCTGAGAAATGTTGAGAGAGTGTTGAAGCCAAATGGATTGGTGATTTTCGATTTCAAAAATTCGAAAACAATGGTTCGTCGGGTTTTTGCAAAATTAGCGATCCTTGGTATTATTGGAATGATGCCAAGGACAATTGTTGAGCGGGCCTTTGCGCATATGCGGTTTGGTTTTACGCGACAATATGTTCGGCAAATTGGTGCAGAATTAGGGTTTCAGGAACTCGAACAATATAGCAAACCGCCTCGTCTTTTGGAATATTCAAACAAAGCCGAACTCCAAACGGGTGTAAAAGGATTGCTTTGGCGATTGTCTGATCATATCGACGCGATGCTGGATCAAAGAGCGTGGATACAAATGGTTTGGCGATTGAAAAACGATATAAAAGTAGATTAAGCCGACGGTTCTCAATGATCGAAAAAGCGAAAGAGCTGGCGGATGCGGGCATTGTCAGCCATGAACATGCCAGCGAAGGGCATCGCGGAAATATCGGAAAATTCATGCATAGCGATGCCGTGCGCAAGGGCAGGTGGGCCCAGCATTTGGCCGGACAAGCCTTGTTTATGCTGACCGGTAACGTACCTGATTAAACCGAATTTGGGATACTTGGACACCCATCACCATCCCGGACAAGTACGGCCCATATGGGTTGCTTGTTCGGGACATGGCACCGCAAATTCAGTATCCATCTGTTACTGTTTTTACTTGTGGCGCTATCGCGTTGACCCCGGTTTTCTCCGACCTAGCTCCTAATCCACATTCTTGGCGTCTTTATACATCACCTTGTGGCGCTGGTTTTTTATCCAGTCTTCCATCTCGTCGTCAGACATATATTGCGCCATATCGAATTTGTTGACGCTCATGATATCGCCGAGCTCTTTTTTCCAGCGCTTATAGGGTGCCTTCAACGGTGGGCCAAAACACATGATATCGAGGATCGACAAATCATCGGGAACCCCGAGCAGGGGTTTCATTGTGTTCTGTGCTTCTTCCTGACCGATCGCTGTGACCCACCAGACATTATAGCCAAGTGCTGCAGCTGCCAGATGCGCCGACATGGTGGAGGCGGCRACGCTTTGCAGCARKATCCGTTCGGCATTTTCAATATACATGGCGTTTAGTTCGGATGTGTCGTCCTTGAGGGTRGGGAAGGCGCGCACCCAGCGGAAATCAGAAACCACCACAATCAACCCCGGCGCGGTGGCAAGGCCTGAATAATTGGGCGTGGGGAATTTCATTTTTAGCTTGGCGCGAATCCGCTGCTCGGCGACAAAATAATCCGCAATGCTCTGTTTGATCTCCGGGTCGGTAACCACAATATAATGCCATGGCTGGGCGTTGGCACCCGACGGCCCGTGGCGGGCGGCATCCAGGATCAGTGAAAAATGCTCTTCTGGCACCTCATAATCCGGATCAAAGGCGCGGACCGTCATCCGGTTGCGGATCACATCCATCAACGCATCATAGCGGTCTCGTTGGTCGTAATTGGCAGTTTGCTCGGCCRTGCCKGTCTCCTTTGCAATTATTCTGATTGTAACCCGGATTGAACGATTGCGGATTGAACATTTCCGGGCTTGACCGGGATAGTCCAGTTGCTAGAATTGCTTTATCTATAAAGAAAATTCGTAGTGCCGAACAGAGGGGATGTTATGAAAGCGCTTGTAATTGGTGGTGGTATTGGCGGTTTTGTGATGGCCATGAGCCTCCACCGCGTCGGGATCGAATGCGAAGTCTTTGAACAATCTGCCGGCGTGCGCGAACTTGGCGTCGGCATCAATACATTGCCCCATGCCATCAAGGAATTGGCGGAACTTGGTCTGCTGGACGCCCTCGACAAGGTTGCCGTCCGCACCCACGAATTGATTTACAAGAACCGGTTTGGCCAGACCGTATGGCAGGAACCGCGCGGCACCGATGCCGGCTATGATTTCCCGCAATTCTCAATCCATCGCGGCCATTTGCAGGGCGTGCTGTATGAAGGCGCCCGCGCCCGGATCGGCGACGAAAATATTCATCTGGGTCACCAATTCACGAGTTTTGATCAAGACGATAATGGCGTCACGGCCACATTCACACTGCGCGATGGCACAACAGCCACCGCAACCGGCGATCTGTTGATTGCCTGCGACGGCATCCATTCAAAGGTACGGGCGTCTTTTTATCCGGATCAGGGCCCGCCAACATGGAACGGCATTTTGCTATGGCGCGGTGCGATCGAGCATAAGAAATTCCTGACCGGCCGCTCGATGATCATCGCTGGCGGCATGAAGGCGAAATTGGTGCTCTACCCGATTTCAAACAATACCGGGTCGGATGATACCAACCTGCTCAATTGGGCGGTTGCCGCCAAGCTTGGTGACGGTTCAACCCCGATGCCAAACCGGGAAGACTGGAACCGCAAGGGCAAGCTGGATGAATTGCTGGCCCATGTGGAAGGTGTGTTTGAACTGGACGAAGTGGATCCGGTCGAGGTGATCAAGTCGACGCCGGAATTTTTTGAATATCCCATGTGTGACCGTGATCCGATACCGAACTGGAGTTTTGGCCGCGTGACTTTGCTGGGTGATTCCGCCCACCCCATGTATCCGGTTGGTTCCAACGGCGCATCGCAGGCCATTCTCGATGCCCGTTGTCTGTCCGACATGCTCGGCGCCAGCAACGATATCGTCCAGGTGCTGAAAGATTACTCCACCGAGCGGGTCCGGGCGACCACCGAAATAGTTCGCCAAAACCGGGGCGGCGGGCCGGAGCGGGTCATCGACGTCATCGAAGAACGCGCCCCCGATGGCTTTGACAATATTGATGAAGTAGCAAGCCATGATGAGCGCGAAGCCATTGTAAAAGGCTATTCAACGCTCGCGGGTTATGAAAAATCCCAGGTCAATAAATAACCTCTGCCGGAATACCGACAGAGGTTATTAGAATTTAAGTGGCTGCTAGCCTTCTTCGGGCGGCGGCAAAAAATTGACCTGGTGTTCAGCTGCGATCCGCACAACTTCAACCGGATCATCCACATTGTGGATTTTCTCAAACAGCTCGTAGAGGCTTCCTGTCGGGGTTACCCAGAAGAAGCAATTCACGTCGCTGTCGGAATTATTAAAAATTCCGTGGGGAATATTACGCGGCATGCGGATCAGGTCACCGCTATTGGCAACCACTTCTTCGCCGCCGAGAACCAGATCAAAACGCCCGTCCAGCATGTAGATAAATTCATCCTGGTCTGGATGGATATGCGGTGGCACGAAGGTGCCGGGTGGAAATTTTGCGTGCCAGGAAAAAGTCTCTTCAGAAACGCTCTTGGGAATATAGGTTTGCCCGAGAATATTCCAGACACTACCGTCTATGCTTTCCCCGTCTGGCGTAATCCCTGGTGTTAAAATTGTCATTCCCGCCTCCATCTTGTTGATTTTGTTCGTTCACGGACAATCGTCCACGATCCGGATCAATAAATCAAGATTTGCCTGCAAYGGGTTTATCAGAGATGCTCCGCCCAACCAAAAATAGTGAAAGGAATTGAAATGGCACTTTTTGAAGGTCTGGGGAAACGACCTACGGCGCTGAGCATTTTTGAAATAAACAAGGCGGCGTCACGCCATTTGGTGAATTTTCATCACGAGGTGCTTCGTGCCCCTGGTCCGCTGACAGACGTCGAGCGCGAATTGATTGCCACTTACGTATCTGGGTTGAACGGCTGTAAATATTGTTACGGCACCCATTCCGCAGGCGTTGTCGAATATGGCATCAAGCGCGAGGTGCTGGATGCGATGTTTGAAAATCTGGAGACATCGGGCGTGGACCCCAAAATGGTGCCATTGCTGAAATATGCCGGTATCTTGACCCAGGACATGACAGCGATTTCAGAAGAAGATGCCCAAGCGGTTTATGCCGCCGGGTGGAGCGAAGACGCATTGCACAACGCTATCCTTGTGGCCTGTACCTTCAATTTCATGAACCGACTTCTGGAAGGGCACGGCGTAATCGGCAACCCGGCGCTTTATGAAGTACGCGGCAAAATGTTGACCGAAACCGGCTATATACCCTTGTTGGAAGCGTTGAAAGATTAGGCCGCAAAATCTGGACCGGATCCGTTTGCCGCCCTATATTCATTGAAACAAGCAGGGTTTCGGCCTTGAGAAGACTATAGGAGACGTAGATGCGTTGGCGCGGCGGTAGACGAAGTCAAAATGTTGAAGATCGGCGAGGGTCCGGCGGCAACGGCGGTGGTGGTGGCGGATTCAGGTTCCCATTTCCCCGTGGCGGTCGTGGCGGCAGGCGCATGCCGATAAGGCGCAGCGGTATGGGCGGCATTGGCATGATCATCGTCATTGTGCTGGTGCTGTTATTTGGCGGCGATCTCGGCAGTCTGTTCGATCAATCGCCAATTGCCCCATCGGGCAACAATCCAGGCAGCCAGACTTTCCCACAATTGCCGGATGTTCAGGGCCGCAACAACCAGCCAGGCCGGACCAGCCAGACAAATACACAGCAAAGCAGCGACGATGCCGCGGCATTCATTTCTGTCGTGCTGGCCGATACCGAAGATACCTGGAAGGCGCTGTTCCAGCAGTTTGGCCAGACCTATCGTGAACCGCGTCTGGTTTTATTTGAAGGCGTTGTGCGCTCCGCCTGCGGCACCGCCCAATCCGCCATGGGACCGTTTTATTGCCCGGGCGACCAGAAAGTTTATATCGATCTTTCTTTCTTTAACGATCTAAGCACCCGCTTTGGTGCACCCGGTGATTTCGCCCAAGCTTATGTGATTGCCCACGAGATCGGGCACCATGTCCAAACCCTGCTTGGGGTATCTGAGCGTGTCCGCGCCGCCCAATCGGGTGCTGGCCAGAGCCAGTCCAACGCCATCCAGGTGCGCATGGAATTGCAGGCAGATTGCTTTGCCGGTATCTGGGCTCACCACGCCGATAATGCCCGTCACATATTGGAAGATGGTGATGTGGAAGAAGCCATGAACGCTGCTAAGGCGATTGGTGATGATCGGCTCCAGCGCCAGTCCCAGGGGCGGGTTGTCCCAGATTCATTTACCCACGGAACGTCCGAGCAGCGCATGCGCTGGTTCTCGCGCGGTCTGGAGAGCGGAAATCTGCGCGATTGCGACACGTTTAACGCTAGCCAGATTTAGCCAGTATTTTGTCAAAACCGGAAAAATCGCTCGAAAATCTTTGGCGCAATGTTCGTGTTGTCGCAGATCTTTCCCGTCTGCCAGCTGAAATATCTCTGAAGCAGAGTAAATTTCAGATGTTTTTCATCATCATTTTTGGCGTTGTCTGGCTCGCCATCACCATCGGGTTTCTTACCCCGCTGATTTTCTCTGGAGCAGCATCCGAACCCGTGCTCTGGATATTTACTATCATTTTCCCGTTGATTGGCATGGGCTTGATTTTGGGTGGTTTGTATCAGCTTACGGTACGCCGGACCCTGAACATTACCCGCACCCAGATCAGCTTTAATGAGCGTACGCCCCTTGGCCGCCGTAGCTGGCAGGAGCCGCTATCGGCCTACAAAGGGATACGCCATTATACCCGTGAGATTAAAAGTAAAAATAGCTCCACCACTTATCAGATTGTGGAATTGGCGCACCAGAACCCGGCGCGCGCAGTTCCTTTGTTCGTACAACAGGGCATGAAAATGCCGCGCCAGAAAATTGAAGATTATGCCAGCGCCCTCGATTTGTCCGTCATCGGCGGGTTCGGCCAGGCCGCCCGCGAAGTAGAGGATTTGGATAAATCCATCCGCGAATTAAGTGCAGAAGGTAAATTTGAAAACCGGTTTGATCCAAATTCGCCAGTGCCGCCAGCGTTGAAAATAACAACATCGGGGCGCGGTGAGGGCGCTGAATTGAAGATCACAATTTTGGCGTCGCGTATCCCGCGTGCGCTACAATTCGCGATGATTGTTATCCCTGTTTTGTTTGGCGGTGTCGCGTCCCTTGGCAACAATAGCCTGATCCCGCTCGGGATAGGATTTGCGGTTCTGGTTGTGGCCATTTTAACAATTATCCACGACAAGCGTACGCCAAGAATTGTGCGTATCAACCGCAATTCCATCACTGGCGAGGCGGGCATAGCCGGGGGAACAACGATTCCCAAAACCATACTCTTTGGCTCCGTTGAAGAAGTCTATGTACGCCGCGATGGAAACGGCAGGGGGCAAAATATCATCGTCGCTGGCGACCATATTACCCTCGCAATCGGTGCCGGTTTGCCAGCCAAAAGCCTCGAATGGCTGCGCGGTTATATCGCCGCCGCCATCCTGACGGCTTGAGGAAAGCCGGTTCGCATCATTCAGGAAACCATTCTGCACGCATTCGATCCCTGTAGGCGGCTAGGTTCTTGTGACCTTCCACCAGTGCAATCATCGGGGAATTAAAATGGGCTGCTGAAATTGCATCGATAAAAGCAAACACGGTCGCATCAACGCCGCAGATTTTGTCCCCCATAAAATATTCATTGTCCCCCAGAATATCGGCCAAAGCGGTAATGGCGCGTCCTGCAAGCGTGTAAATTTCCGCGTCGCTATGCCTGCCAAGGCCATGGGTTTTAATCCCTTTGACAATCTGTTTTCTAACTGAGCGCGTAATGATTGGGCGGATCAGTGCTGGCGCGGCCTGGAAAAATATGCGCGGTCCCAGGTCGAAATTTTCGTCGTTTTTCCAGCGGTCATTGAGGATCACCCAATAGAGATGGTCTTCGCACATTTTTTCTGCCGACCAAGCAATTCCTGCCGCCCTGGCATCCAGCCCGGCATTAAAATCAAACCCGTATTTCTCTTCTATATGCAGGCGGATAAAGGTCGAATCGCCAACAGTTTTTCCGCCATCATTGATATACGGGAGCTTGCCTTTCGGAGCGTTTTTAAAGCTGTCTAGATCGACCTCATATTTGAGGCCTGCCATTTTAAGCAAAATTTCAGCTTTGACGCAAAAAGCGCTGGCGTCAGGTAGCCCAAAATGCGGGCCAAATTTGCAAAGTGTGATCATTCTAATATTCCTTCTTTCTTGCGCTGATCCATGAGGAATTGCGCGTCAAAACTGAGTTTCTTTGTTGTTGTCGCGGTCGCGTCCAGCACCCGCCATACCGGGGTCATGGCGCTCACAGGCGCGCCCTGTTCATAGTCTTCCCACGTGGCTTCAGCGACAATGCGCAGCAAAATGCCGGTGGTAATGGGGCATGATATTTCGGCTTTATTTTTGCCCGCCATTTTTTGGCGCATGGTTTTGATATCCATCGAGGTGCCGGCCGGAATTTCGCGGATAAATTCATCGACCATCAAGGCTGTCGGGATCAGCATGATCTGCCCCTCCTTCATGCCTGCCATATTCATGGGTGCCAGCTTGACCTGATGCGGCCGTGGCGAATGAAGCCTTTCGTTCCAGCTTTTCATTTTAAATCCTTACGTTGGTCTCGCTTGATATACTGACATGCTACTGACAGCATGGTGTCAGTATGGTTTTGCTATCAATAGATTTCATATGGAGTGAAGCGACATGAGACGGGCCGACAGACTGCTACAAATCATCCAGCTGTTTCGCCGCCGGCGCGACCCGGTGACGGCCGCCTATATTGCTGAAGAGCTGGAAGTCACAACGCGCACGGTCTATCGCGATATCGCCGCTTTGATTGGCAGCCGCGTTCCCATTCGTGGCGAGGCGGGCATCGGCTACGTCATGGATGAAGGCTATGATTTGCCGCCATTGATGTTCAGCGCCGATGAATTGGAGGCATTGATRCTGGGGGCACGTCTGGTTTCTNGTCAGGGTGATACCAAYCTCAGCCGTTCGGCCGACGATGCCATCGCCAAGATCGCAGCTATTGTGCCGGAAGATCTRCGCCCGGTGTTGCTGGACGCCCCGCTTTACGCGCCGACCTTTTCCAACTGCATTATTGACAAGGTGGATGCGGGTATTATCCGTATCGCCATCCGGTCTCGTCATAAGCTGCAAATCGAATATAGCGATGCAAACGGTGTTGTCAGCGACCGTATTATCTGGCCGATCAGCCTTGCCTATATGAACGGTGTCCGGCTGGTGATTGCCTGGTGTGAATTACGCAGCGGCTTCCGGCATTTCCGCGTTGACAGAATGATAACACTCTCGCCGATGGAAGAGCGAATTCCTGAGCGTCGTGATAAGTTGCTTTCGCGTTGGCGGCGGGAAGAACAGGAAAACCAAAAATGACGAATTATGGCGAATGGTTTGAAAAACTGATGGGGATGAGCGACCAGACCTGGAAGCGTCATGCCAACCCGTTAAGCGTCTGGACCAGGGTTCCGGTTTTGCCGCTCCTGGCTTTGGCAATCTGGAGCCGGGCATGGATCGGGGTTTGGTGCCTGTTGCCGATTGGGATGCTTGTTGTCTGGACAGTTTTTAATCCGCGCGCTTTTCCAATTCCGGTTTCAACTGACAATTGGGCGTCAAAGGCGACTTTTGGTGAACGGGTTTGGCTCAACAGAAAAACCGTGCCGATACCTGCCCATCATGACCGATTTTCGTTACTGCTGAATATTGGCACAACGCTCGGAATAATCCCGCTGGCCTATGGCCTGTTTGAGTATAATTTATGGGCAACGCTTTTGGGGCTTGTTGTGGTTGTTGGTGGCAAGCTTTGGTTCCTTGACCGCATGGTCTGGCTTTATCAAGATATGAAAGACGAAAATGCGGATTATGCGTCATGGCTCTATTGAGCATTTTCAAGACGAGGAGAGGCTGCCCCTATGACTGAAAACAATCCAACAAACGGCGCACCTGACAATGCGGGYGTAAAGATCCCGCCACCATTGATTTTTTTGGGATGTCTATTGGTCGGTCTCGGGGACGATTCTCCTTGGTTAAATTTTCAATTGGCTGAAACCTGGATGATGGTCATTGGCGGCCTGATCACCGCAGCTGGGATTGTCTTGATCCTGAAGGGCGCGCCGCGCCACAAAGCGGCAGGCTCCAATGTGGAGCCCTGGAAGCCCACCACAACCATAATGACCGATGGTCTTTATGGCTGGTCGCGCAATCCGATCTATCTGGGCATGGCCATCATTCATGCAGGTCTTGCTCTTAGTGGTGGTTCGCTCGCTGCTTTGGTTACGCTTGCGCCTGCAATTCTGGCTATACGGTTTTATGTGATCGCTCGCGAAGAGCGCTATCTGGAAGCTAAATTCGGCGACGAATATCTTGCCTACAAAGCAAAAGTCCGCCGCTGGATTTAGATCCACTTATCTGATGCTTTCCTGAAACCGGGCAGTCTCAATTTCAGTAATGCCAATTTCCTGAGAAATTTTGATCTGCTTTTCCAGGCGCGTAATCCGGTTGTGCAAAGCTTCCATCGGATCATAATTTATGGCGTCRTCCATGTCCCTCATCCAGTCCCATGTRCGGGYCAAAAWTCCRGTGTCKGATGGGYGTTGGWYATTGTTCATRGTCATGAYGAWATCCTCTTTTTGGTTGGTAAGTTAGCGGCYCGACATGTGATGCCGGGCCGATGGTGAATGGTTTTAAGAGCTGAATTCACGGCGTATTTTGATCCAGGCGATCAGGTGGAGAATAATGAATATCGGCACGATCAATGCCGGGATCAGAACCAACGGATATGAGTTGACAAGGTCCGATCCGATTTCCCCTTCAAGCGCCAGCGGRGCGCCAGCAACGGTCAGAATGCCGCTGACGATAGCAAGGAYAAAATCCAGCATTCCTGCGGTAATCAGCGCCATGGATTTACGCCGCCATCCGGGGCTTTTATGAATGACGGCCGCTGTGACCCATGGTGCAGCCAGCCCGACCAGAATATCGCCAATACCCGCTGGCCAAGCGAACAGAGCCGGCAAGAGATCGTAAAACCAGAGCATCATGAAAATGCCACCCACAACGCGCCACGATTGCAAAGCTGTCACAGCAGCAAGATCGAGCGAGGCGACCCAGGCCCGCACGCTGGGCATCATTCGGTAGGCGAGCAGAAATATTGCGGGAGGCAACAGAATAGCAACCGGCATGGTCGGCGGCGGCATGCTGTCGATTGGCAAGAAGACGCCATTCATGCTGAGGGCAATTACACTGGCAGACCAGGCCAGCAAAATAATTATGTAGGATAACGGCATATGCAGACCAGGCGGGCGGGCATGGGCGGCGTCTTCAGGGCTATTCGTGGCTGATATTGTGTTCATGATTGTTTCCTTGGGTTTGGTTTTAATGTGTATATACACATTAACGAGTAAAATTTTTCTATCCGGAAGCAACGTTATTTGTCGTTTTGCTAACCTGGGACAATGCTTTCAGCAGGGCAGTTGAATCTGCTTTTCCAAATAGCCCAACAACCTTGTCTTGCGCAGTCCGCCAATATTTTTCCGCCTTTTCCCGCCGTACTCTGCCTTTGCGGGTCAGTTTGATCATCCGTTGGCGCTGGTCATCTCCGGTATTCACCTCGACAAGTCCGTCCCGGACAAGAGGCTTCAGATTTCGGGTCAGCGTTGTGCGATCCATCTTGAGGGCGGCTGCCAATTCCAACATCGTATGCGGCCCGGAGCTTGCCATCACACTCAACATTGTGAATTGCGGCGCCGTAATTCCAACCGGTTTAAGCGCTGCGTCATAGGCTTGTGTGATAGCGCGCGTAGCCTGGCGCAGGTTGAAACACATACAATTTGCCGGTGATGTCAGGTCCATTGTCTCTTTCCGATAAAGTCAGCAGTAAGTGTATATGCACATAAAAATTGTTAATGTCAAATATTTCTTGAAAAAAATTGTGTTTGCTATGGGCCGGTATGTGCTGCCCTGGGAGGGCGGTTAATCCCGGTCGAACATAAAAGCCTTGCTGCTGCCGACAATTTTGCGATCCCGTGGACCGATCTTTTCCATGTCCCGGCCATCATATTCAATTGCATGAAGAAAATGCTGCATGACCCCGAGCCGCGACCGGCGCTTGTCGTTGGCGCGGACAATCGTCCAAGGTGTCGCTTTCTTGTGGGTGTGGCGGAACATATCTTCTTTGGCGGCGCTATACTCATCCCACTTGTCGAGGCTGGCAATATCGATCGGCGATAGTTTCCAGAATTTCAACGGGTCGTGGCGGCGTTGGTGAAACCGGACAAGTTGGGTTTCGCGTCCAATCGTCAGCCAGAATTTGAACAAGATGATGCCGTCATCGATCAGCATCTGTTCAAAGCGGGATACGTCTTTCAGAAAATGCTGAACCTGTTCTGGCGTCGCAAATCCCATGACCCGCTCGACCCCGGCCCGGTTATACCAGGACCGGTCAAAAATCGCGATATCACCTGCCGTCGGCAAATGGTCGATATAGCGTTGGAAATACCATTCCCCGCGCTCGGTCTCGGTTGGTTTGGAAAGTGCAATCACCTTGGCATGGCGCGGATTGAGATGCTGGGTGAGCCGGTTGATTGTGCCGCCTTTGCCGGCCGCGTCCCGGCCTTCAAATACAATCGCGATCCGCTTGCCGTTTTCCCGGCACCAAACCTGGAGCTTCACCAGCTCAATCTGGAGCGCGCGCAGGTGGCCATCATATTGTTTGCGCTTCATGCGGCGCGTGTACGGGTAGCCGTTTGCAGGCAGAGCCATATCGGCAAGGCCTGCGGGCAAATCCGGATTGTCCAGCGAAAAAGACGTTACCGGATCAGATCCGGCTTTCAGTTTGACCGCTGCTTTCCGTGAACTGCTTCTGGTTGCCACAATTGAACCCCGCGACGATGACTGGAAGTCAGCATCATAGCGCGACGGCAACGAGTTGCCACAGGTTTATAGTAAGGGCCCAGGGTCAGGATCCATTAATCCGGTAGGATGCAATGACCGGTTCGAGCCGATGTTGTTGAAAAACTCGCCGTTTCATGCATCATAACTGAAGTCGTAAAACTTGTTTCTAACCAACTAATCCATGTGAAATTTCGTTGCGCAAATTTACCGTAATCGGAACAGTCATCTAGAAAACTGCCGGAAATATCTGTGCCCCGAGTTTTTCAACGGAATAAGCCCAAAGTGGTCATCAGCGTATTTTTACGACGCGTAGCGGTAGCCTGCCAAGGCCGCCAAGCCACGGCGATCAGATGTTGAGACGAAAAAAGGTTGTAACGCTTGAAGGCGTCGTTCAGCCCAAGAGACTGAACTTCCCGGCCTGTTGACCGATCAAGCTTTCAACGGATGGAGCCATGCTCCGCCCAATTTACTTTGTGTCTAGTCGGCGCGCCACAATTTCAGGTCACCATTGGCCGGCTCATTGACCGTCGCGGATCCCGTGTTGCCCATACCCGAATGCGAGATGTAGACACAGTCGCCATCGTCCTGGATTTTGAGATCAAATGTTTGGGTGTAATTTTCGGGCGCGGGACCCATAATTCGGATTCTCGAAGCCCATGTGTAATGGCCAGGCGTGCCGTTCAGAAGACTTGTTGTATAGGTGTAAGCTACGGTCTCGTGAGGAAGAACTGTTCTAACATCGTGTTCGTCGTGGTTGTCTAATACGTCGATGAGCCACGTCTTGTCCGTGTGGTTGACGAAGTGACGCGTGCAATCGGCTAGCGCCGGCTGAACGGACATAAGGCCGATGGTCGATAGAGCGCAGAAGCTAAGCACGGCATTGCGCACGCGCGACATGGATGTGTTTTTGGTTTCGAACACTAAGTTCCTCCTCGTTATCGAAATTATTACTGAGAACTTTGACACGTCGATCGCATGCCGCCCCAATGGGCCGAGTGACTTGTCTCCGGCAAGGCCCGCGCCCAATAGCGGGTTGCGGCTATGAACCTGACATGAATGCACTTCTTTTCGCCCGCTCCGGCAATATGAATTGAACCCACAGGTTGAGCCAAGCACGGACTATGAACACTGCAATGGACATACACAACCGTTAATTTTCTAGGCACACCATTCAACCTGAGAGTGAATGAAGCTCGCTTTTTGAGTACCTTGAGCTCAAGCCACGCCACCTTCGGAAATCAGAATGCGGCCAGGCCAATGGCTCCTTTGTCCGCTATGCGGACATTCGAACCTTCAGGGATTCAAATCTTATTTAGGATGTGATTCAGGTGAGCAGGAGGACCTGTTCATGTATGCAATCTGCATTGCAGCAACGGTCGTCTTCTGGGCCAATCAATGAGCCCTGACCCTAGATCGGGGCATACTCATAACCGGAGATTTTCCGAAATCCTAGCCGCGCTGAATGCGTTGGTCGACCGGCGTACCCGCCGCCGGTCATTCATGGGTTGATAGGCCAGGCCGCAATGGTGCGTGCAATAAGGTTTGTCGGTCGCGGTTTCGCGTCCACAAAAATGAAAATCCTCATCGCGCGGATCGTTGTAAGGCCAATGACAGGATTTGGTATCCAGCTCCAAAATGGTTTTCCGCTCCGAAATAGGGATAACCAAATCAGTTATCGGCACCGGCGCGACCTCAATCGCCGCAACTGCATCCGCTTCCGGGTCCATTTTCAGTGCGGTCGCCCCGACGCTGACATATCCGCCGCCGCCCCGTCCGCCGCGGCCACCGGTGGAAACCCGTGGTTTACGTGGTTTCGGACGTGCAACACGGATGGTTTTCGGTCGCCCGGATAATCCAAGCCGGTGAACTTTGCCAATAATGGCATTGCGCGTCACGCCGCCGCCCATCATGTCGGCAATTTGCCGCGCGGTGAGCCCATCGGTCCACAATTTCTTGAGTGTTTCTACCCTCTCATCAGTCCAGCTCATAGCCGTCTCCAAATTCCTAGCCGCAAACAGAATCCGAGAGCCTGTCGCAGGACAAAACGTCCCGCAAATACTCACGGCATACACTCACTTGGGGTTGCCAGACCTTGAAATACAAAATCTAGTAGCGAACAGATGCAACTCTACATTATCGAAGGACTCTCCCGCAAGAGTCAGACACCAGAAAGCTGGTAATTTTCCCCATAAATTACCGTTATTCTTTCCGACACCCTCCCAGCAGCGACATTTATGCCACTACGCGCCTGATGGAATGAACATTGACACTGACCATGAAGCGCCTAAAATCCGGATTTAGCGCCGCCGGAAAGCTTTTCAGGCGGCGATTTTGATTTTTACCAGCGGGTTGCCAACCAKTWTCNAGCCWGTTTYGRRCKATAAGCTGCYTGTTTGTACYTCTGTTTGWGAGACTTGAGAGACTATTKAGATATGRAATCCCATMTTTACCCAACMTATGCCCGGGCAGACCTGGAATTYGAGCGCGGTGACGGTGTCTGGYTATATACRCCGGACGGTACRCCCTATCTGGATTTYGCCGCTGGCATCGCSGTTTGCTCGCTGGGSCATAATCATCCKCATCTGGTKGAAGCCCTYACCRCYCAGGCCGGAAAATTGTGGCACACCTCAAATATGTACCGGATCCCGGACCAGGAACGCTTTGCCGACCGCCTCACTGAGGTAACTTTCGCCGATCTGGTTTTTATCACCAATTCCGGTACCGAAGCGATGGAATGCGCCTTCAAGACGGCGCGTAAATATTTTGCCTCAAAGGGCCATCCGGAAAAATACAAGCTGATCACATTTGAAGGGGCCTTTCATGGCCGCAGCCTTGCCGCAATTTCGGCCGGTGGGCGCGACGCTTATCTCGATGGCTTTGGGGTTCGGGTACCAGGCTTTCCCCAAGTGCCGTTTGGTGATCTGGAAGCAGCCGAAGCTGCGATCGACGACGAGACCGCAGGATTTTTGCTGGAGCCAGTTCAGGGTGAAGGTGGAATTCGCGCGTTTGATGCTTCGTTCATGCGGGCTTTGCGCAAACTGGCTGACGAACATGACCTGCTAATCGTGCTGGACGAAGTGCAGACCGGGGTTGGTCGTTCGGGGCAATTATTTGCCCATGAATTGTCCGGTATCGTGCCAGACATCATGGCCGTCGCCAAAGGCATCGGTGGGGGCTTTCCCATGGGCGCGTGTCTGACAACCGAAGAGGTTGGCACTTGCATGATCAAGGGAACCCACGGATCGACCTATGGCGGTAACCCGTTGGCGATGGCGGTCGGGAATGCGGTCCTTGATGTTGTATTGGAGCCGGACTTTCTGCCTGCCATTCGCGAAAAAGGTCTGAAGCTTCGCCAGAAACTGGCACGACTTTGTGATGAAAACCCGGACATTATCGAAGAAGTGCGCGGCGAAGGCCTGATGCTTGGCCTTAAAATCAAGGGCGATTTGCCTGAAATGGTTGGGGCCTGCCGGGATCAGAAATTACTGGTTGTGGCGGCGGCTGAAAATGTCATCCGCCTGCTGCCGCCGCTGATCGTGTCGGATGAAGAAATTGACGACGCGCTCGAGCGTTTGTCCGGTGCCTGTACTGCGATCCGGGATGCAGCGACAAAATCCGAGGGCTGAATTATGAACAATGACAAAGCCACGCCTCGGCATTTTCTCGATTTGAGGGATCATTCGCCAGCGACCCTTCGCCAGATGCTGGATGATGCCAGTCAGATGAAACGGGACTGGAAAGCTGGTTGTCGTGCGCCCCAGCGTGCGATGTTCGAAGGCCTCGTGCTTGCCATGATTTTCCAAAAACCCTCAACCCGGACGCGGATTTCATTTGAAGTCGCGATCCGTGACCTTGGTGGTGCTGCCATTGTGCTTCACGCCCAGGAATTGCAACTTGGTCGCGGTGAAACAATCGCCGACACCGCTCGCATTTTGTCTGGCTATGTGGACGCGGTCATGATCCGCTCGTCCGACCATAAAGAAGTGCTGGACCTTGCCCGCCATGCCAGCATTCCGGTTATCAATGGTTTGACGGATGTATCACATCCTTGCCAATTGATGGCGGATATCCTGACATATGAAGAAGTACGCGGTCCAATTGCAGGGCAAAAAATTGCCTGGGTTGGTGACGGCAACAATGTCGCTCATTCATGGATCCAGGCAGCGGCCCTGTTTGATTTTGAACTGACGCTTGCGGTCCCTGAAGGATTTGACCCCGATCCCGGCCAGATAGAATGGGCAAAGGCTGAAGGCGCGTCGATCCAGATCCACCGCGATCCCGTTGCCGCTGTCGAGAATACGCAATGCGTTGTCACCGATACGTGGATATCCATGGGTGATGACGAAGCCGCTGCGCGGCGCGCAGCACTTGCGCCCTATCAGGTGACAACAGACATAATGTCGGCGGCAAAGTCCGATGCCATATTCATGCATTGCCTGCCCGCCCATCGCGGTGAAGAAGTGACAGCAGACGTTATCGATGGACCGGCTTCGGTTGTTTTCCTCGAAGCCGAGAACCGGTTACACGCCCAGAAAGCCGTTCTCCATTGGTGCCTGGGTGGCGGCCTGGCGAACGATTGATCATGGCAGAAATTCTGAACCTCATTCCCGACGAGCCGGTCAAAGTGGTTGACGATATTGTCTTGCCATTTGCAGCTGATCTGCTCCAGGTCCGTGGTCGGGTTGTCCGCCTTGGCGAGACCGTCGACCGGATTTTGCGCCGCCATGATTATCCAGAACCTGTCTCCAGGCTATTGGGCGAAGCGATCACCCTTGGCATCCTGCTTGGCACATCGCTTAAATTTGAAGGCCGGTTTATTTTGCAAACCAGCACCGATGGCCCGGTGTCGACAATGGTGGTGGATTTTGAATCTCCCGRCCGGGTGCGCGCCTGGGCGCAGTATGATGAAGCCGCGTTGGCAGCATTTGATGATGCGGCGTTCGATCCCGTCGCGCTTTTGGGAAATGGCCATCTGGCCCTGACCATCGATAGTGGCCTCCAGCAAAACCGCTATCAGGGATTGGTGCCGCTGGAAAATGCCAACCTTTCCGAAGCCGCTGATTTGTATTTTGCCCAGTCGGAACAAATCCCGACATTTGTGCGGCTGGCGGTTGCCGAAAGCATGGTTGGAGATGAGCGGAAATGGCGGGCAGGMGGGCTTCTGGTTCAGCATTTGCCGGAAGCCGGCATGGCAGTTGCCCATCGTGATCTGGCGCCAGGCGATGTGCCTGCGGGGCAGACCCCGGTGGCGGAGTTTGATGCCGCCGACCAATGGGTCGAAGCCCGTGCCCGTGCAGCAACCCTCCAAGACCACGAATTGGTTGATCTGGACCTGGCGACGGAGCGACTTTTATACCGCCTGTTCCACGAGAACGATGTGCGGATTTTTGAGAAAACAACGCTCAAAGAGCAATGCCGGTGCACTGAACAGAATGTTGCCGATATGCTCAGGAATTTTTCTGCCGAGGAACGCGCCGACATGGTGGTCGATGGTGGAATTTTCGTTGTCTGCCAGTTTTGTTCAACGCGTTATGATTATGACCCCGCGGCACTGGAGACTGACAGACGGTAATGGCTATCACAATTCCGCGATATTCTTGCAATAACTGGTAGATAGTCGCCAGATGCCTTACATATGTTGTCCGCAGAGATATGCTCGCAAATGCAGTGACTAAATCCAATAGGTAATGAAGCCGATGGACGTTCAGGTAGACAAGGTGCAATTACCGGCGGGACAGGGCTCTCGGGGAATGAGCTATCTCTTGTGGATGTTTCGGATTCTACTGCCACTCCTGATTTTGGCAGGTGCTTTTTTCGCTTTTAAATATTTCGTTTCGACCAAACCGGTTGTGGGGCAACACCAGGCCCAGGAAAAAATCTGGGCGGTACGCACCGTTCCCGCAATCTATTCCTCACATCAACCAATTCTCACCCTTTACGGTGAAACGGTAACAGGGCGCCGCGTTGAAATGCGTACCCGGGTTGCCGGAGAAATTGTCGCGGTGGGCCCCGGTCTGCGCGAAGGCGGTGTGGTGAAAGCCGGTGATTTGTTGTTTGAAATAGATAGTTTCGAATATCAGGGCACTCTGGATGAGGCCAACGCCAACCTCAATGAATCGGTCGCTAAAATTGCTGAACTTGAAGCCCGCGCCGAACTGGAGCGTGGTGCGCTTGGCCACGCTGCCGAGCAGCTTGAATTGGCGCGGCGTGATCTGGAACGCGCAGAACAATTGAACGCTCGTGGCACCTTGTCAGAAAAGTCAGTCGATGACCGTGCGGTTGTCGTCAGCCAAAGGCAACAAGGTGTCGAGCAGCGCGAGAATAATTTGAAAATTGAATTGTCCAAAGCAGCCCAGCAGCGTGCGGTCCAGACACGTCTGGAATGGCGGGTGCGCAAAGCAGAACGCGATTTG
>JAESRU010000151.1 GCA_016764455.1 Hyphomicrobiales bacterium
TACCACGGTTGGCGATTGGCTTGGCGTGCATGGTGAATATAATATCGTTGAATCTGTTTTGGGGGCGCGTGCCTTCCAGCTAGATGCCAGCAACATGCTGGTGGATCAGGTGCGGCGTTTGCTGTTCGGCAAAGGGGTCTCTGTTGCGTCCATCATTCATGTGCGCACCGCGCTCGACAATGCGGGCCATGGACAGGTGAAAATCGTGGCCTCGTCAGGGTTCGATTCTCAAAAATGCCAAGTGATGGGGGCGGCCAAAGCGCCGGTTGATTTCATCGGAACCGGCAGCTTCATGCCTGCAACCTTGTCGGAAACCTACGCCACCGCAGATATCATTTCCTACGATGGCGAGAAACGGGTCAAGGTTGGCCGGGAATTTCTGATCAAATAGCGGAACGTGTGATTTTTTCCTCTAGCCAAAGACGCGGCTGAAAATCAGGTCCACATTCTTGGTGTGAAAGCCAAGATCAAACAGGGCCTCCAGATCAGATTCCTGAATCGCTTCCATGACCTGGGCGTCTTTTTTAAGAAAGTCGAGGAACTGGCCTTCGCCTTGCCATACCGGCATGGCGTTGCGCTGGACAATACGATATGCGTCTTCGCGGGCAACGCCTGCCTGGGTTAAGGCAAGCAGGATGCGCTGGGAATGGACCAATCCGCCGAGCTGGTCGAGATTTTTTTGCATCCGCTCTGGATAGACCAGCAATTTATCGATGACACCGGTTAAGCGTCCGAGCGCAAAATCCAGCGTGATTGTGGCATCTGGCCCAATCATCCGTTCAACCGAAGAATGCGAGATATCGCGCTCGTGCCAGAGGGCGACATTTTCCATGGCAGGCATGGCGAAACTGCGCACCATGCGGGCGAGACCTGTCAGGTTTTCGGTGAGAATCGGATTGCGCTTGTGGGGCATGGCCGACGAGCCTTTTTGCCCTTTGGAAAAATATTCTTCGGCTTCGAGCACTTCGGTGCGCTGTAGATGGCGGATTTCTGTCGCCAGCCGCTCAATTGAAGATGCGGCAACGCCAAGTGTTGCAAAAAACATGGCGTGGCGATCACGGGGAATAACCTGCGTCGAAATCGGTTCAGGTGTCAGACCCAGTTTTTCCGCCACATAGACTTCAACACGCGGGTCGATATGAGCGAATGTGCCGACCGCTCCGGAGAGGGCACAGGTTGCAATTTCTGCACGCGCCGCTTCGAGACGGGTACGGGTGCGATCAAACTCGGCATAGGCTTGCGCCATTTTGAGGCCGAAGGTCACCGGTTCAGCGTGGATACCGTGGCTGCGCCCGATACAGGGGGTCATTTTATGCTCAAAGGCGCGGCGTTTCAGCGCTTCAAGCAGTTTGTCGATATCTGCCAGAAGCAAGTCGCTGGCTTGCACCAACTGGACACTTAGGCACGTATCAAGCACATCAGATGATGTCAGTCCTTGATGGACGAAGCGGGCTTCTGGTCCGATAATTTCTGCCAGATGGGTCAGGAAAGCGATGACATCGTGTTTTACTTCGGCTTCGATGCTGTCGATCCGGGCGACATCAAAAACCGCCTTGCTACCTTTTTCCCAGATGGTTTCGGCGGCTTCCTTCGGGATGGTGCCAAGCTCTGCCATGGCATTGGCGGCATGAGCTTCGATTTCAAACCAGATACGGAATTTGTTGGCGGGCTCCCATATGGAGACCATGTCGGGCCGAGAATAGCGCGGGATCATTTGAAAAACCTGTCATTTGTGCCGGATAAGCCATCCTCGTAGCAGACCCGATCCGACAGGACAATGAGGCGAATTATAAACCGCTCAATTTACAATTGCGGGAATAGCGATGAAGCGCAAATCGGGCCCTTCAAAGCCAACACTCATGACCCGTACCAGAACGATCAGCTGGTTCGGGGCATTGTAATCGCCATGGAGGATCACGTCCGAGATGCCGTAATTTAACGGGCAATGACGCGATGATGGGATCGAATGATCCTGATGCAGGTTTTTGGGTTCTTGGTTTTCGTCCATGGTCAGGAATAAAGCAAAGCCGCGAATATCCTGATCAAACCCGCTGCACCCAGCCACCGGTAACGAGAACTGATTGATATCGAGCTGCCATTCGGCACCAATCTGGTTTGTCGGGCGAAACGCCACGTGATGAGCATCGGCACCAATTTCAGTGATCGGGTTTGAAGCCAGCAAAATACCTGCATCATGGATGCCGAGCGAAGAAATTGCTGCTGCTGCTTTTCCGGCCGTAATTGTGCGGGCCTCGTTCAAGCCTTGGGTTTCATCATCAAGGCGGGTTCTGAACGGCGATCCGCCGGCCCAGCTATCGTTGGCAATATTCAGGATAAAAATATCCGAATAGGGAAAGCCTGATCCATCCTGGACGCCAAATTGTTCAAAAGCGAAATAGGCGCCGTTTTCGGAAAATCCGATGATGCGCCGTTCGGCTTGATCACCGGCATTGGCGTGATTGATCCCAAGCAGGATTGTTGCAGCGAGTGAAAAACAAAGTGCAAGAAAGCGCATGGTCAATCTCCTGTGCGTAGGGCTGCGTTGGGTATCATCCGGTCGGCGATCAGCTTCAGGATGAAGGGTAGTAGATAAATTGGAAACTGGGCCAGGGCGCAATAGACCCAGGTCAAATCAGGAATGCTCCCGGCAATCGCCGCGACAATGAGGCCGACCGACCGGTTGCCATTGACGATGCCCATGGTGAAAGCTTGCGTCCTGCCACTGGACCAATAGAGCGCGGACAGGATCAGGATAAATAAAGCGGCCATTCCAAAGGCCAGCGCGGTGAGGCCGCCGATCAATATTGGTTGATCGAGAATTTTCTGCCCGATGCCATCCATAAAGGCGACAGCAAACACGAATAGCGCGATAATCAACAAGCCATCGATGGAGCTGGTATTTGCCCTGACCCAAGCATCGCCCGCTATGAAGCGCAAAATTGCGGCAGCCGTGATCGCTCCTGCAATCAGGGTGAATAACTGAATGGCCATATTCAGGGATGAGATATCAACGCTGGCATCAGCGAACAAGCCCATGATCAATGGGACGGATACTGGCGTTATCGCGACGCAGGCGAGCAGGATCGCCATGGCCAGCGGGCCATCAAGGCCGATCAGATATATCAGCGCCGGGGCCGACATGAGYGGTGGYGASGCKGCCATGATCAGGATTGYGAACGCCAAATCCGGCGACCAGTCCCAAACGCCGCTGAGCCGCAGGACGGCACCAACAACAAGCGGAAAGACGATCATGATRACAAGYGTYGCGCCGCCAATRCGCSCTGGYCTGCGRGCRATATCTTTYARATGGYCRAGGTCWACSCGYGCCATGGTSAGTGCCARRATCRCAAATATTGTGACAGCGAGCCAGGGCCGGAAGAAGGATGCCAGTTCGGGCAGGGCGAGACCAAAGAAAATTCCGGCAGCGACGCCGACGGTGCCAAGTTTCCCGATCCATGCAAGTGGGTTGAATTTCATGGCCAATAGTGTGATCTGAAGGAATGTCTGTCGAGCAAAAATATGATGTGATCGTTCTTGGTGCCGGGATTGCGGGGGTCTCTGCCGCCAATCACCTGTTGCGCAAGGGCAAACGGGTTGCGCTTGTTGACCGCCGTCAGGCTGGCGAAGAGACCAGCCATGGCAATCTTGGCGTGATCGAACGGGACGGATTCGTTCCGATTACGTTTCCCACAAATTTATCTTCGATCCTGAAATATGCGTTAAACCGGGAAACCGAAATGCATTTTCATCTGGGGGCGCTCATCAAGATGTTGCCCTGGTTGTGGTCTTTGAAAAAGGCGTCCAGCCCGGAGCAGGTCAGGAAATTTGCTGAAACCATTTCCGTGGTCGAAGGGAAAGCTGTTGAAGCCCATCGTGAACTGGCACGGGCTGCGGGGGCAGAGCATTTTTTCAGGGATACCGGATGGGTGCGGTTTTTCAGAACTGAGAAATCTTTCGCAGAACTCAAGGAGCATCTGGAATTTTCAGACACCTATGGCGCGCCTTACGAAATTATGACCGCGCAGGAATTACGGGAAATTGAGCCGCATATCGCCCCGGTATTTCACCGTGCGATTTGGTGGAAAGATACGCAAAGCGTTTCCAGTCCGGGCAATGTGACAAAAGCCTACGCGGCGTTGTTTTCAAACAGCGGCGGGGAATTTTTGATCGGTAATGCGGCGAGCCTGAAGCAGGGTGCCGATGATGCATGGTCGGTGGAAACCGAAGCTGGTCAGATCAGTGCCAACGATGTTGTCGTCGCGCTTGGGCCCTGGTCGATGGATCTTCTCAAGCCGTTGGGCTATTCGTTTCCGTTCGCGATCAAGCGTGGCTATCACCAACATTTTGCGCCGCGGGGAAATCAAACCCTGTCCCGGCCTATCGTTGATTCCGATTTTGGCTATGCCGTCTCACCGATGGACCAGGGTATCCGCCTGACAACGGGGATTGAGTTTGCTGACCGGGAAGCGCCGCCATCACCGGTGCAGCTTCAACGGGCAACAAAAATCGCGCGGGACGTATTTCCTTTGGGCGAGGTGGTTGAGGACGAACCCTGGAAAGGCCAGCGGCCCTGCTTCCCGGATTCACTCCCCATCGTTGGTCCAGCACCCCGGCATAAAGGCTTGTGGCTTGATTTTGGCCACGGACATGTGGGGTTCACCATCGGCCCGATCACCGGCCAGTTGATGGCGGAAATGGTGTGCGGAGAAGAGCCGTTCACAGACCCGTCGCCCTATAGCGCAAACAGGTTTTAGGGCCTGAATTTTTCCTGCCATGTGGTCCAGACGCCGTCGCCAAATCCGGTTGCAAGATAAACAGCACGAGCGATTGAGCGGGCGACCGCGTGCGCGGCCGCTGTGCCAATTTCAGCCAGAGCTTCAGGCGCGTTGGTGATCGGTTTTTCYCCGGTCGCGAGGCAAAATACAATGTCACCATCATAAGGCGTGTGGACCGGGTGCAGGGCGCGGGCCATGCCGTCATGGGCCATGGTTGCGATCCGTTTTGCCTGTATCGGGGTCAGGTCCGCGTCGGTGGCGACAATTACAAGGGTGGTGTTTTCGCCGGGGCGGGCTTTGTGGCGGAAGCTGCGCGCGCTGTCTGATGCTTTTTCAGGGCTACCGATGCCGCCAAATTCGTCGCCAATTTCAAAGGGGGCAGCCCAAAAATATTTGCTGTCTCCCATGGTGGCGCTGCCAACAGCATTGACGGCAGCTAACGCGCCCACAAGGTATCCGCTTTCTGAAACCTCAGACGCGCTACCCAGCCCGCCCTTCAGGCCAAATGTTGTCGCGCCATAGCCTGCGCCGAAGCTGCCCAAATCAAAATGCGCCGAAGCGGCCTCGCATGCGGCACGGCCAAGGGCCGGGTAGGGGGATTTGTTGCCCCAGTCTTTGTCACCACCATTTAGAAGGTCAAACAGGATTGCGCCGGGAACGATCGGAATTCGTTCGAACGGCGCTTCTTCTGGGCCAATTGGAAACCCACGCCCATTGTCGCGCAACCAATCCTGCACGCCGGATGTGGCGCGCAGCCCGAGTGCGGAACCGCCGGACAGAACCAATGCATCGATTTTATCGACCAAATTGTGCGGATCCAARGCATCCGTCTCTATGGTTCCCGGCCCGCCGCCGCGAACATCGTAAGCGCCGACAATGCGTTCATCCGGCAAAATTACGGTGACGCCGGTACGGGCAGTTTTGTCGTGGGCATTGCCGACCCGGATACCTGGAATGTCGGTTATCAGATTGTTGGTGCCGGTCCTTGCCATTCTGTCAGCCAATTCCAAAGTGTGAGATCCAATCACTATTCTGTCACAGCTTCAGGGGCTTGTGTTCACAATCTAGCGAGGTGCGTGAACTCAACTTGCTTTCCTGTCTGATCCGGCTACACCAGATTGAGTTTCAGAATATGAATTTGGTGACAGGCGCTTTTTTATGGAAATTCTGACATTTTCAGGCGTGTTCCTGGCTGGGTTGATCAGTTTTCTATCGCCCTGTGTGCTGCCGCTCGTGCCGCCTTACCTTTGCTATYTRGCRGGCACGTCRCTTGATCAAATTTCCGATGAAGAGGGTGTGTCGCAGGCAGCGTATTTCCGCATTGTGTTTTCTGCGCTTTTGTTTGTTGTCGGGTTCACAACTGTCTTCATTTTCCTTGGCGCCAGCGCCACCACGATTGGGCGCTTTCTGCYGTCATACCCCGAATGGTTGTCGCGCATTGCCGGCGTAATTATTATGATTATGGGATTGCATTTTCTCGGTGTTTTCCGCATTCCACTCCTCAATCGGGATGCCCGCTATCATGGCGATACCGGGACCGGCACCTATCTGGGGGCCTATTTTATGGGGATCGCCTTTGCCTTTGGCTGGACGCCCTGTATTGGCCCGGTTCTTGGCGCGATCTTGTTTGTTGCGGCGGGCCAGGAAACGGTCGGTGAGGGGATGGGGCTGCTTGCTATATATTCCCTCGGGCTCGGATTACCGTTCCTTCTGGCAGCGGCGGCGGTGCGCCCCTTCCTGAAATTTGCCTCCGGGTTCAGGCAATATCTAGGCCATGTGGAAAAATTCATGGGCGGCATGTTGGTGCTGTTTGGGATTTTATTTTTTACCGGCTCCATGAGTAATATGGCCTATTGGCTGCTCGAACAATTTCCAGCCTTGAGTCAATTGGGATAGCGCTTCGCTTCGTTAGTCATTTGCCGTATTACCAATCTCATCGATACCAGCTTGTGATGGTCCACGTCCGTTCCAGGAGTTTGTGCCTCAGTTGGAAGCCCTTCTTGACAAGGTATTCTACCTTCTAGTAGGTAAAATATACTGAAAAAGGAGACTACTATGACAACTGAACTCTATTGGCTATCGCTCACAATGCTCATGACAGCTCTGTTCTGGGTTCCGTATATTTTAAACCGGATCAAGGTCATGGGGATGATCCCGGCGTTATCGGAAATGGGCGTCGAGGGAAACAAGCATGATGTCTGGGGTGCCCGCTGCATGGCCGCACACAAAAACGCGGTTGAAAATCTTGCTATTTTTGCGCCGGCCGTTCTTGTGCTGCATGTGTTGGGCGGTGGGACAGCTATTACAGCGAGCGCGGTGATGATTTATTTCTTTGCGCGTCTGGCTCACTATTTCGTTTATACGTTCGGGATTCCGTTTCTGCGCACCATAAGTTTCGCAATTGGGTGGCTCGCTACGATTGCGATTATTCTGACCGTTCTTGGCTGGATTTAAAGCCCGTCCAATATTGCTAGCCACTAATAAGCGGGTCTGGATTTTACGCCGGACCCGTCTATTTTTAAATTTGACCGGATACTTGAATGAATACCAAGAAAATCAACRAACTCGTGAATGCTGATTTTGCTGCTCGGGTGGTTCTAGATACCAGCATGCTCMCCTGGATACCGTCTCCACAAGCAGGTGTTGACCGACGATTACTGGACCGAATTGGTAGTGAAGTCGCGCGCGCCACGTCGATTGTTCGTTACGCCCCCGACAGTTTTTTTCCGGGCCATCTTCATGCCATGGGTGAAGAATATCTTGTGCTGGATGGCGTATTTTCAGACGAGCACGGGCATTACCCGGTAGGCACCTATGTGCGCAATCCGCCCGGTAGCCGGCACACGCCATTCACCAAATCCGGGTGCACGATATTGGTAAAGCTTCGCCAGATGCTGCGAGAAGACGAAGATAAAATCGTGATCGCGCCCGATCAACGTGCGTTCAAGGCGGGCACCAGTGGCGGGCATGAGGTCGCCACACTTTTCAATCATGAAAACGGGGATGAAAAAGTCTCCATCGAGAGATTTGCCGCGGAAACCAAAACACCGCGTCAGACAATTATTGAGGGCGAAGAAATTTTCGTTTTGTCCGGCGCGATCAGCGATGAACATGGAGATTATGGCGCCAGGACATGGATACGAAATCCTGATGGTTTTGAACGTGAAATTTTCAGCAAGGATGGCGCAGTCGTGTGGCGCAAACAGGGGCATTTGACGCCAGCCCGGTTGGTGCCCGAACATGCGTAAGGCAGACGAAGAGGCGGTAACAGGGACCAAAGAAAAAATTCTCGATAGTGCGCAATATTTAATCCAGACCCGGGGTTATAGCGCGATCAGCTATGCGCATATCGCCGAAAAATTGGGAATTCGCAAAGCCAGCATCCATTATTATTTTCCGTCAAAAGCCGATCTCGGGGTCGCCGTCGTGGAGCGTTATACCGCGATGTTTGAGGCTGCGCTGGCGCAGGTGCTTGAAAACGAGGACCTGACCAACCGGCAAAAAATTGAAGCCTATTTTCAGCCCTACCGCGATTATGCGGATGAACCAGAAATGGTTTGTTTGTGCGGGGCGCTTGCCGGTGAATTTTCAGCATTGCCTGAGGAAATGCAGGCGCGAACAAGGCAGTTTTTTCTGTCACACCAAAATTGGCTGAAAAGCGTTTTGACCGTTGGGGAGGAAAATAGGGAATTCCGTTTGCCTGGACCGCCGGGAAAATTCGCCCGCATGATGTTTGCCATGTTGCAGGGTGCTTTGCTGGTCAAGCGCTCGACCGGGGATATATCTCAAATGGACGATGTGATCGAAATGCTGCGCGGGCAGATCGTTTCTTAAAGCGCGTCGCTGTCTGGTGATGCATATCTCATCTGGCGCTTGTCGCTGATCCCGGTATCGAACTGGCGGTTATGATCGATGGCRAACAGCATCATGGCGCGYTCGGTTACAGCSGTAATGGTCARRGCMGGRTTTACGCCCAGCGAYCGGGGYAATGAGGAMCCRTCGCAWACATAYARGCCKTGATGRACCTCTTCGCCGTTSCCGGTAAATACSCGGCATTTGTGRTCAATCGTTCCGTTYYCAGAATTATCGCCCATGGAACAGCCACCCAATGGGTGCACGGATACAAGGTTGCGACCGAGCATTTTTGACCATGCAGGATTATCTACATAGGTGCCGCCAAGCGCAGCCGTGGCTTTTTTCAAGGTGTCGCTRATATTTTGAAATATGGGGCGTTTGCCTGCATCTTCCCAGTCAATTTTGAGCTTGTTGTCTTCAAGGCGCATTTCGCCGTCGCTGCCATCATGGGCCATCACCAGATATGTCATAGTGGCGTTGACCGATCCGCTATAGGCACCAAGGGCAAAGCTTTTGAGCATCCGCCCTTTTTCCGCCAAGAAATCACGGATGCCGTGGTCGGTATCTTTGCCAAAAAATGTTCCTGTACCGGCCATCAATTCAGGCAGAGCAGGGCCGAGTACGCTTGGAATAACACCTTCCTGAATGACCATGCCGTCATCAAGATTTTCCGTATTGCGCAGATCGATAAGACCGGCAATGACGGGCCCGACAGGTGCTTTGTCTACAATTGGCGGGTGGCCGACGCCGACAGCATCAACCGGTTCGTCACAATTATAGCCAAAGGCAATCACGTCTCCGTTGCCGGAAAAGCCTTTGCCCAGCTGATCCGAGAGGGTGAGCCCATTTTCTTTTGARCGCAGCAAWATYTCKGTGCTGCCCAGGGTGCCAGCGCCTAGAATTACGACGGACGCTGTGAGAGTGCGCATGTCTACGCCATCTGTATCATCGTCAAGATCGCGGTAGAAAATCAGCCAATTGTCGCCATCGCGTTCAATATGGCGAACCTGAATTCCGGTGTAAATTTCCGCACCATGATCAACCGCGTCTGGCAGGTAATTCATGGGGATGGTGTTTTTTGACCCCACATTGCAGCCCGAGCAGCAATCACCACACAGGGTGCAGGCGGGTTGAACCATGCCCGGAATATTGCCGTCCGTGCGGTCTTCAAAGGTGACGTTGATGGGGGGGAGAACGACTTCTGTGCCAAGCGCTTTGGCGGATTTTCTAAACGCTTCCAGTTTTGCCAGTTTGATTTCGTCTGGGTAGGTGGCGGGGGTCAACATGGCTTCGGCGCGACGATAGCCCTCTTGAAGCCCGTCTTTGCGGTCTTCACGCAACGCTGAGGGCCAAAAATCCGTTTCAAAAACCCGATCATCCGGGTGCAGCATCACATTGCCATTGATGAGTGAAGTGCCGCCGACGCCGCAGCCAACCAGGACGCTAATTCCCTTGTTGGTGTGGAGGTCAAAAAGGGCGGTTTCCTTGCCAAGTTTAGTGAAGCCCAGGTCAGCCTGAAAAGAATCCAGTCCGTCGCCAAGGGTTTTTGGAAAATTGCCGGGCAGAATTTCCCGCCCGCGCTCCAGGATCGCGACCTGCAAACCCATGCGCGATAGCCGCGATGCTGATGTTCCAGCGCCATAACCTGAGCCAACGACGATGGCGTCATATTTCGCCTTGAGGTTGGACTTGTTTTTCGAGAGGTTTTTCAAAATGAATGTCCGTTTTTATGGGCCAGTCGAAATCAGTTCGAAATCAGTTCACGGGMCCGATTTTTTCGATYAATTCGGGTTCCGGCTCCGGCCAGGGGCGGTTGGTGCCGAAAATCCGAGGGACGCGCGCGATTTTCATTGCGTAGACAAAGAGTTCGCCCTTGGCGTTGATTTTCAGCCTCAGGAAATTTTTATAATCTTTGATGCGTAGCGACGAGAAAGAATTGGTCCATTGGTGATGGAGCAAATTGACCGCRGCAAAGAGATAGGTGCCAAAAATCGTTCCCCCGATRATGCCGCCAAGGGTCACCATCAGAAGCGACGCCAATGCAGGCARCCAATAGCCGGTTGTTATGYCGATGCCGAGGTTCGACAGGATGGMTGAGGATAGCTGGACACTGAAACAGAATGCCAGCAACAGTCCAATAACGTGGGCCAGACTATGGCAAAAGCCTGCGAAGATTTTTAAGCCGGTGCTGCCCTGGGAAAAGCTTGCCAAWGCGCCCCARACGGCTGCGAATACGGCAAAGAATTCCGGTGAGACAAACAGGGTTCTAACAAATTTCCCCAATATTTCCCTGAGCGCGTCGGCCATATTTGCATTATGACCAAGGATGGCCAGAAACGCGTCGGAAAGGCCAATATCTGCGGTGATGCTGCGAGTCTGGAGGAACCAGGCGAGGAACGCGTAAATCAAGCCAACTGCGGCTGCAAATTCCAGATTGATAAACGGCAATAACAGGTTTCGGGCAGAAATCTGCCGTGAGAGCGTCGTGGAAGGATATGTGGTGACCCGCCGGTAATGGTCCGGTTTGCCATCATCATTCATATCAAGCGCGAGGGTTTCAGGTGTCGGGTGGGTTGGGTGCATAAAGGCCCCGCCGCCGCCCGCCGTGATCAACGTTGGCTGGTTATAGTTTTCAACACCATCGTAGCGCAGATAATGATGCTGATCGCCCGATATCAGCAGGTCAATCTCGGCGCCATTTTTTGTGAGCAAATCATGGAGGGTGCGCAAATTGGCCATCATGCGCGGTTTTTTATAATGGTTGGACAGGACCCAGCTTGGGGTTGCCGTGCACAAAATAATTTTCTGTCCGGCCTTCAAATGGCGGTCTGCCATCAGGCTGAAATATTCGGTCTGGGCGCGGTCGAGATAATTGCCAAACTGGTCATCGGCACCAATCACCCACCAATCACCGGGAAGCCTGAGCATAAAATAGCTGCGCCGCTGGCGGGTTTGCCACCCACCAATCACCTGGCCCTTTTTGTCGGCTTCCTTGGCGCGATCAAACCGGGCGGCGCTGATCAGGTTCATGAATGCCTGGAGGCCGTCATACCAATCGTGATTTCCGGGAATGGCATACAGATCAGCAAATGGTACCACGCTGTCAGAATTATCCACATCACCTTCAGCGATGCCTCTTGAAGCTTCGCGGAGGGGGACAACAAATCTGTCTTCGTAATTTTGCGTGGAGGGGTTGGGGTAGACCAGGTCGCCGCCAATGATCAAAAACCGGCCACGCGGCAGGGTCTCGTCTTCAACTTGCAATTTGTCTTGTGCGAGACAGCGGGCAACGGCGTAAGCCGGGTCAAACCCGTCACCAACATCGGCAGTAAAATCGAACCAGAAATCCTTGTTGCCGTTGCCGGTTCGGTAATCAGCAATTCCGGATAATTTGGCTTTGCTGATCGGGTCGCCTTGTTCCTGGGTTTCGCGGTTATCCGCCAGACCGCCGACAACAAGCGCGGCTGCAGCGCGCAAGCCAATGCCGGCTAGTGCAAGCGGGGCATACCAATGCACCATGTCTTTGCCATTGGGAGCGGGGGTTGGGGTTGGTACGGTTTTTGGCCTGTCAGGCATATTATTTTATCCAACGCGGGGTGAATTTGTTGTACTCACCATTGCTGAGTTGGACATTTCCCCTTCTATATTGAAATTCTCATTGGGTTTCTGGCACAAGAAAAACCGCAAGCCAATCAATGATAAGTCAAAATTTTGTCATAATGAGAATTTGGAGAACTGACATATATTGCCTATCCAGTCAAAAATGGGATTTACCCGCCCTATCACACGACCTATTGTCGTAGGATGACGGAATTGCTCTCGGTACCGCAGTTTCATCTGTATGGGGAAGAYCTCAACGACRCCGCWTATGACTTTGTWCATGCGGAGCCGATACAGGTGCGYGCGCGGCAGGCTGGCGGCCTGATATCGCTCCATCGCCACAARTACCTRCGGCAAGTGGTGTTCATTACCCACGGGCGCTGYWCCTGCAYAATWGAAACYAAAWCYCAYCATYTKRYKGGYCCMGTCCTGGTGCTGCCRCCGCCAGATGTTGCTCACGGCTTCCAGTTTGATGGCCATGCTGAGGGTGTCGTGATCAGTTTCACTGACGATGTGGTGCGCGGGAAAACCGGGTTGCGGGGCGGATTGCATGAGCGACTGATGGCGGCCCAGCGGGCCATGTTCGTAGAGATAAAGAAAGACCGGGTTGCACGTCGCCTGAAACGGGTGGCGGGGGATATGGTCGGTGAAATCGCATTGCGACGTGATGGCTACGAAATTGCCATGAAATCCGGGCTTGCGCTGATCATTGTTGAAATTTCGCGGATAATTAGTGAAGGTGCGGCCGAAGGCACCGAATTCAATTCTTTTACGGATGAGAAAATTGAGCGACTTCGCCAACTCATCGAGGACAATTTTCACGAGACACGGCATCTGACAGATTATGCCAATTGGCTCAACATGACGCCGGATCGATTGAACGAACATTGCAAACGGATCACGGGGCAGACGGCCGGGTCAATGGTGCGCCAGCGTTTGTTGATCGAAGCCAAGCGGCAACTTGTTTATAGCGGTTTGTCGGTGAGTGAGATTGCCTACGATCTCAACTTTTCGGATCCGTCTTATTTCTCCAGGTTTTTCCGCAAGGCAACCGGCGTGACGCCGCAGCAATTCAGGCTCGACCCTGATCAGGAATAGTTTGCCGTTGATCGTCAGCCATTATTCAAAAATTCAAGCACCGCCTTGTTGAAACCTTTTGTGTCTTCAATATTGGACAAATGGGCGCCATCAAGGGTCACTGATCTGGCACCGGGAATGATATCCGCAATGGCCGCACCATGGTCTGGTGGGGTGGCGAYATCGTGCGCACCAATGATCACCAATACGGGAACAGAGATGGATTCGTTGCTCTGTCTGTTGTCCATGGCGGCAATGGCCCAACAGCAGCCACAATAGCCAATTGGTGGCGTGGACAGGATCATCTTGCGAACATCTGATATGACATCCGGGTCATTCGCCTGAAAAGTCTCAGTGAACCAGATATTGGTGATCATATCGACGCCGGCTTGCATGCCGCCATCCGTGATCATTTTTATCCGGTCCTCCCAGGTTGTGGCGCCTTTGGGCATGTAGGCAGATGTGTTTGCAAATACCATGCGGTTGAACCGCGATGGCGCATTTGCAGCCATCCATTGGCCGATCATGCCGCCTTTTGAGAGGCCACAATAATTTGCCTTTTCAATGCCCAGATGGTCAAGCAGGCCAAGGGCATCGTTTGCCAGCATCTCGATGGAATAAGCGCCATCTGGTGCACCGGATTTTCCGTGACCCCGGCTGTCGTATCGCACCAGCCGGAATGATTTGGTGAAATCATCCACCTGTCTGTCCCACATATGCAAGTTTGTGCCGAGCGAATTGGACATCAGTAAAACCGGCGCGTCGTCAGGGCCGTCGATCTGGTAATGAATATTGGTGCCGTTGATCATGGCTTCGGGCATGAAAATCTCCTGCAAATGCGATTATTTTTGTTGNAKTNNGAAGSYTNCTGAWKKANKKTYGNNAWTWCCWGRARARAYCNGTNTNCATTNCASRGKRRYGAAMMYGSTTYWATTCACAGTAACGAAAAAGCCCGGGGCGTTTCTGGGCAAGCAATGTTCAAGAATTTTGTCCAGGTAAACTGGAATTGATCTAAAAAAGGGGGCAGAGTTATGTTCCCAACCTTGACCATCACTCCTCAACGCGCAAAACTTGAAGCATCAAACAAGGCAGCACCTGTCGGGCAAGCTGCTGAGGGGCTTAATAGATTTTATTTTGTGAGGAGGATGTTTATGCCAACAATATCGATGACGGTGAACGGGAAAAGTGTTTCCGGCGATGTGTCGGCGAATACGCTGCTCGTGGATTTTCTGCGTGAAACGCTCGGAATGACGGGCACTCATGTGGGGTGTGATACTAGCCAGTGCGGCGCTTGTGTTGTGCATGTTGATGGCAAGGCCGCCAAATCCTGCACCCGGCTTGCGGTCCAGTGTGAGGGCGCCGATGTAGCGACCATCGAGGGGCTTGCGAATGGTGGTGAGCTACATCCGATGCAGGAAGCGTTTCGCGACAATCATGGTCTTCAATGCGGTTTTTGTACCCCTGGCATGATCATGGCCGGTGTGGATATCGTAAATCGTCGCGGCAACAAGCTCGACGAAGACACTATCCGTCACGAGCTTGAAGGCAATATCTGTCGCTGTACGGGCTATCACAACATCGTCAAAGCAATCGCGGCTGGCGCTGCGGCAATGGRCAAATAGGGGGNATTGTCATGACTGAAACAGGTATTGGAGCCCCGGTCAGACGCACCGAGGACAAAAGATTTATTACTGGCAAGGGCCGCTATACGGACGATATCAATGTTCCGAAACAGACCTATGCCAGCTTTGTGCTTTCWCCGCACGCGCATGCAACAATCAACAAAGTTGATGTTACAGCTGCAGCTGCTGCACCTGGTGTGGTTGCCGTATTCACAGGCCAGGATGTGGCCGATTCCGGGATTGGCGGCCTGATTTGCGGCTGGATGCTTCATAACAAAGACGGCAGTGATATGGCGTCTGGTGCTCATCCCGCGCTGGCCAACGAAAAAGTTCGCTATGTGGGCGACCATGTAGCCATGGTCATTGGCGAAACCCTTGATCAGGCTCGTGCTGGCGCTGAACTGGTTGAAGTGGATTACGGTGTTCTGGACGCCAATGTTGAAACCGGCAAAGCCAAAGACAAAAGCACGCCTCAGGTCCATGATGAAGCGCCTGGCAATTCGGTCTTTGAATGGTCGATTGGCGATGAAGCTACGGTAGACGCGGCGTTCGATGCGGCTGACCATGTTACCAGTCTYGATYTGGTCAATAACCGGCTGRTCCCGAATGCCMTGGAGCCGCGTGCGGCGATTGGTGATTTTGATGCCGGMACCGGGAATTTTACCCTTCAYACCACCAGCCAAAACCCCCATTTGGCGCGGCTGATCATGTCGGCCTTTATCGGATTGGCCCCGGAAAACAAACTCCGCATTATAGCGCCGGATGTTGGTGGCGGATTTGGCTCCAAGATTTTTGTTTATGCTGAGGAGACCTTGTGTGTCTGGGCGGCGGGGAAAATTGAACKGMYKAWTMWRKSSWCYYCRKCRMGKSCRSMYSSGTWTCWRMWCGAYSCGSWYGRTMNCGATSMTSWSMMAWRWSSKKRRYWSRSSSWRKWTRWWRRMSSYRRSMWSCWMGSMCWWSGSGYSMAGACGATTGCCAATCTGGGGGCGTATCTTTCGACATTCTCGTCTGCTGTACCGACCTACCTTTATGCAACTTTGCTGTCAGGACAGTATAATCTGCCCGCAATCTATTGCGAAGTCGATGCGGTTTATACCAACACCGCGCCAGTGGATGCCTATCGCGGGGCCGGGCGACCGGAAGCCTGTTATGTGGTCGAGCGGCTGGTGGAAACCGCGGCACGGGAATTAAATCTTGACCCGGTTGATTTGCGGCGGCGCAATTTTATCACGGAATTCCCGCACGAAACGCCCGTGATCATGGCCTATGATATTGGCGATTTCGGAGCCTCTCTCGATAAGGCGCTCGACATGGCTGACTATGATGGTTACGGCAAGCGCAAGGCGGCATCTGAAGCCAACGGCAAATTGCGCGGGATCGGGTTCTCCACCTATATCGAAGCATGCGGCATTGCGCCGTCGGCAGCCGTCGGCTCACTTGGCGCCGGTGTCGGATTATGGGAATCTGCGGAAGTCCGCGTCAACCCGACCGGCAATGTGGAAGTTTTGACAGGCTCCCATTCCCATGGTCAGGGCCACGAAACAACATTTGCCCAATTCACCGCCGACCGTTTGGGCATCCCGATGGATCAGGTCAGTATCGTCCATGGCGATACCGACAAGGTGCAGTTCGGGATGGGGACATACGGCTCGCGCTCTGGTGCTGTCGGCATGTCGGCAATGTCTAACGCCATCGACAAGGTGATTGCGAAAGCCACCAAGCTTGCGGCCCATCTTATGGAAGCTTCCGAAGGCGATATCGTCTTTGAAAATGGCAGCTTTTCGGTGAAGGGCACAGATAAATCACTGGCGTTTGGCGAAGTATCGCTAGCGGCTTATATTGCCCACAATATGCCGGAAGGCATGGAGCCTGGATTGAAAGAAGGCGCGTTCTATGATCCCGCCAATTTCACCTTCCCGGCCGGGTGTCATATCTGCGAAGTGGAAATTGACCCTGAAACCGGTACCACAGAAATTGCCTCTTGGACGGCTGTGGATGATTTCGGCACCATCATCAACCCGATGATTGTTGAAGGTCAGGTCCATGGCGGCATCGCCCAGGGCGTTGGCCAGGCGCTGGTGGAAGGTGCGGTCTATGACAAAGAATCCGGACAATTGCTGACCGGGTCCTACATGGATTATTGCATGCCACGGGCCGACAATTTGCCGAGCTTCAAGCTTGGATTTACAGAAACCGTTTGCCCATCGAACCCGGTCGGGGTCAAGGGCTGTGGTGAGGCCGGAGCGATTGCAGCCCCTGCCGCTGTCATGAATGCGGTAACTGACGCGCTCGGGGTCAAGGATGTGCCGATGCCGGCATCACCAGCGACCGTGTGGCAGGCCATCCAGTCTTCAACCAAACAAGCAGCAGAATAGGAACAACGATCATGTACGAATTCGATTATCATCGCGCATCAAGCGTTGCAGATGCTGTTGGCGCTCTTGGCAAGGCTGATGACGGCACCCTGATTGCGGGTGGCCAGACTTTGCTGCCAACCATGAAGATGCGGCTCGCCAGCCCGTCCGACTTGGTTGATATTGGCTTTCTYGACGAGCTGARAGGTATTTCGGTTGCGGGTGACGGCGTGAAAATTGGTGCCGCAACAACTCATGCCGAAGTGGCAGGCTCCAGTGATGTTGCCAACAAGATACCGGCGCTGGCCGCATTGGCGGGCCGCATTGGCGATCCCCATGTGCGCCATATGGGCACCATTGGCGGGTCTGTCGCCAACAATGACCCGGCGGCGGATTATCCAGCCGCCTGTCTTGCCCTTGGTGCCATTATCAACACCGACAAACGGTCAATTCCAGCGGATGATTTTTTCACTGGCCTGTTTGAGACGCCTCTGGAAGAGGGTGAAATTATCACCAGCGTGACGTTCCCTAGTGCGGAAAAAGCGGCTTATATGAAGTTTGCCAATCCGGCATCGCGCTACGCCATGGTCGGGGTGTTTGTCGCCAAGACAGGTGGCGGTGTCCGGGTCGCAGTCACAGGCGCTGGTGAAGACGGTGTTTTCCGTGTCGCCGATATGGAATCAGCGCTTGGTGGAGATTTCTCGTCTGGCGCCATTTCTGGTATTTCGGTATCAAGCGACGGGCTGGCCAGTGATATTCATGCCGGAGCCGAATATCGCGCCCATCTGATCGGGGTCATGGCCAGGCGTGCGGTTGATGCTGCAAATGGCTAATCGCCGTTCGCAATGATTTTAAAAACGGCGGGAGGCTTGATCTTCCGCCGTTTGGTTTTTGTCTAGGGTTTTTGGGTTTCGATGACAGTAAAATTGCCAGATACAATTGATGAAGCCCAGGCCTTGCTGGAAAGCGGCGACTATATTGCCGATCGGTCGTTGGCGACCATTTTGCTGCTGGGGCTAAAACTTGGACGGCCGCTGTTTCTTGAGGGCGAGGCGGGTGTTGGTAAAACCGAAATCGCCAAGGTGCTGGCGGCGTCGCTGGGGCGGCGTTTGATCCGGCTGCAATGTTACGAAGGGCTTGATACTGCGTCGGCGCTTTATGAATGGAATTTCCCGGCACAGATGATTTCGATCCGCATGGCTGAAGCTGGTGGGAATAAGCAATCAGCCCGTGATGTTTTTTCCGAAGAATTTTTGATCCGCCGCCCGTTGCTCGAAGCGATCACGCCTCATGAAGACGGCCCGCCGGTTCTGTTGATTGACGAGCTTGACCGAACCGATGAAGCCTTTGAAGCATTTTTGCTGGAGATATTGTCGGATTTCCAAATCACCATTCCAGAGATCGGCACGATCACCGCCGCTGAACCACCGCTCGTGATCATCACGTCGAACCGGACGCGGGAAATTCATGACGCGTTGAAGCGGCGCTGCCTGTATCATTGGGTGGATTATCCAGACGCAGCGCGGGAATTGGAAATTGTACGGCTCAAGGTGCCGGGTATTGCAGACACGCTGGCTGAGCAAATTGTCGGATTCGTTCAGGCGCTCCGTGGGCTCGATCTTTTTAAATCACCGGGCGTTGCTGAAACGCTCGATTGGGCAACCGCGCTCAGCGAGCTTGATGCAGTGGCGCTTGATGCAGAAATCGTATCCGACACCCTTGGCGTCATCCTCAAATATCAAGATGACATCGAGCGGCTCCGAGGTGGATTGGTCCAGCAGGTGATTGACGAAGTGCGGGCCGGCCAGAACGCGGCGGAATAGATCATGGGCAAAGTGATCGTTGAGCGGCCTGGCGGCAAACTTTCAGAAAATGTTGTTCATTTTGCGCGGCTTCTGCGCGAAGCCGGGATGAAAGTTGGCCCGGGCCAGGTGCTGACCGCATTGCGGGCGCTGGCGATTATGGGGATTGGGAACAAAAAAGATTTTTACTGGACGCTCCATGCCACCCTGGTGACCGCGCGCGAGCAGCGCCCGGTCTTTGATGCGGCATTCGAGATGTTTTGGCGGCGGCGTGGATTGATTGAAAAAATGATGGCCAGCCTGT
>JAESRU010000020.1 GCA_016764455.1 Hyphomicrobiales bacterium
ACCCGCATGCTTTTGGCCCCTATCGCGCCAAGGCGTTTGCCATGCTGGAGGATGAAATATCGGCCGAGGAAGCGCACTCTTATGGCGTTATTTCCAGGTTGTCCGACGATGCAGATTTTGATGAAATGCTGGAAAAAACCGCAACATCCATGGCAAATGCCTCTCCTCTATCCATGAAATTGATCAAGCAATCGATTAATGCTGCGGCCACCAATGATTTGTCGATGCAGCTTGATCTCGAACGCGATTTTCAGGACAAAGCAGCCCGCGCGCCAGATTTCAGAGAAGGCGTGGCTGCATTTCGTGAAAAACGGAAAGCTGTATTTGGCTGAAATATCGATCAGAAATTATCCTTAGAGTAATGCCCGGAAACTGAAAACACGCAGGCACCAGCTTCAAGACCTTTTACGGAAATCAGGTTTTCGCTTTTCCATCATGGCGTTGACGCCCTCTTTGGATTCATCAGAATCGTAATAGAGGCTCAAAGCCTGCATCCCGAGCATCGAAATCCCACGAATGCTTTCGGTGTCAGCCATGAATGAYCGCTTKGCCAAAGCAATTGCGCCAGGGCTTTTTTGCATTATTTCTTCGCACCATTTATCTACCTCCGCATCCAGATCCATGTCCGGCACCACCTTGTTGACCAGGCCCATTTCAAAGGCTTCCTGGGCGCTGTAGCGACGGCACAAATACCAAAATTCATGCGCCCGCTTGTTGCCAATGGCACGCGCCAGCAAGGCCGTGCCAAAGCCCGCATCGACCGAGCCCATTTTTGGACCGACCTGTCCGAATTGCGCCGATTGGGCAGCAATTGTGAGATCGCAAAGGGTGGCCAGGACATTGCCGCCACCGATCGCAAAACCGTTTACGCGGGCAATCACAGGCTTTGATGCATCCCGGATGGCACTTTGCAAATCTTCAATCGCCAGCCCCACTGTCCCGCGCCCGTCATATTGACCATCATGGGCTGATTGATCTCCACCTACACAAAAAGCCTTGTCACCGGCACCGGTCAGAACGATCACCCCGATATCACGGTTCCACGTGGAATTTTTAAGCGCGTCGATCAATTCGTCTACGGTTTTGGCACGAAATGCATTGAGCTGCTCCGGGCGATTGATGGTGATCCGGGCGACACCCGCCACTTCCTCGTATAAAATATCTTCGTAAGTCATATAAATTCCCTCAGCCTTGCATGACAAAATTGCCAGAAACGAAAATTGCCTGCTGGTAACGAATAAAGTGTCGTTGCTGACAGGGATTTCTGGCACCCGTGTCAGCGCTCGTACAGTTTGGTTTTTAAAGCAATATATTGCTATAATTTAGAAATGCAACACAGCGTCTTGGGGCAATATTGAATTGAGACAWTATGCAAGGATTTATCTTAATATAACAATATATTGACATAATAAGGCTGCTTGAATAAATTGTCTATTTCGAGATAACCACCAAGCAGCTTTCACCTCAGGACCCTTCAAACTCCCAGCCAAGAGACAAAACATGGATGCTCATGACGCCATAATGACGCGCCGGTCGGTGAGGCGGTATCTACCTGCCCCGGTTCCTGAAGATAGTTTGCACCGAATTCTCAAAGGCGCCGGACGTGCGCCGAGCGGCCACAATATCCAACCGTGGCGGGTTTACGTCCTGACCGGTGCTGCCAAGGACCGGGTTTCGAAAGCCATGCTGAATGCATTGGACAATGATCCACCCGAGGATCATCAACCGGAATTTGACTATTATCCAACGGAATGGATTGAGCCRTTTYTATCGCGGCGGCGAAARGTGGGCCTCGATCTATACGGSAAACTGGGYATAGCCCGCGAGGACAAAGCTGCCCGTGACGCCCAGATGCGCGAAAATTATACCTTCTTTGGGGCCCCGGTCGGCATTTTTGTTACCATCGACAGAAGGCTGGCAACCGGCACCTTTATGGATATTGGCATGTTTTTAGAAAATATCTTTGTTGGTGCCCGCAGCGAAGGGCTGGATACGTGTGGGCAAGCCTGTTTCAACTGGTTTCATAAAGTCATCCGCGCCGAACTGCCCATGGCYGAAACAGAACTTTTGGCCTGCGGATTATCGCTTGGATACGCCGATCCTGATGCACCTGAAAACCAGTTGCAGACAGACAAACTCAAGGTGGAGGATTACACTGTTTTCCTCGATTGAACTGGTCCTGCTTTCATAAACAGTTTTGTCGCTGAGTGAATGTGTATCGGATTTGATATTCACGCCGCTTTTTTTGTTTATCTGCCTTCGAAATGTGCCCCGTCTGGTCAAGAAGATGGCTCACTGTCTATTGCCAAAGCCTTTATCAAAATCTCATTACTCACAGCAAACCGGATTAGATTTCCCTTCTTATTGGAAATATGTTGGGTAGCTGGATTGCTGGGCAGATTCTGTAGCCCGGTCTGGAATTGGAACAATAGCAATGAAATTACCGACAGCACTCGTTGTTATCTTCGCTCTGGAGATTTTTGGCGCGAATGCCTGCCAGGCGATGCCCGATATGTCAGGTTTAGGGCCTTTTCAGGCAACAATAAAATTATTGAAAGACCGGGACGCCGCAATTATGCCGCGCGCACAAACCCGTATTCAAAGGTCAATACGGATCGCACAAAACGCAAGCAACATGAATTCCGAGGCCACCTCACAACAAACTACACAGCCGCCACTAACAATTGACGACAATCCGCCACCGTCCAATTCCATCAGGAATAGTCGCAGAACCATTCCTTCCGCTGTCAGGCGGATTCGACCTATCGGACCAGCCGGACCTATCCCTATCCCGTACCCTAATGACCCGTTCCCACCGGAGCCTCCTGCTCCATGTGTTCCGTTCACGATTTGCGGCCCTGAAACATTGCCGCTGCCCTCAAGCAACTAACCTTTGTAGCGGGGAATTGTCGCGTTAAGCGATTGCAATCAGAGGGTGTCCATAAATGACAATGACGACTTGAAGGGTTATCTGGCCTGCAAGTTTGAAAGTTTGGATGCCGCCGCGCGAAGTGGCGGGATCAGCTTTTCAACYTCAAARCGWGTGTCTGGACCAACCARCGACAAAGAGGCCAGGCAGTCGCCCGTGGGGCCAAATACCGGGACAGCCACAACGGCAATGCCTTGGAGCGTTTCGCCGCCACCYGCGACCGAAATTTGATTGGATTTTACGGCCTTCAAAATTTTGGCAGATGCAGTTTTTATACCCTTTTTGGCAAGCCGTTTGCGTAGATCACCTGGGCCAAAAGCCGACCATATCTGACCTGACGCACTTTCAGAAAACGACATCTCGGCCCCAAGTCGCAAATCTGCGCGCAGCACCCCACGTGATTCAACGCGCTGGGCGATAACAACCATATCGTTTTCCAGCACCACCAGAGAACTGGTTTCACCGGTTGTAACTGTCAGATCTTCGAGAATAGGCAGCGCACGGTCCCCGAACCCGGCCTGTTCCAATGCCGCATTTGCAATCCGGCAGGCGCGCATGGACAACCTGTAAGTGCCATCCGGCAACCGGTCTACCCATCCGGCAGTCGTGAGCGTCAAAAGCCGCTGATAACTGGTTGCCCGCGTCTCTCCCGTTTTCTGGGCAAGCTGCGAAAGGCGTATCGGGCCAGGCAGATCTGCCAGGGTGTCCAGAAGATCAAAACACTTCAATGCCGTGGATAAAGGGCGKGCRCTCATGRATTCRTTTCCNNCMWWWWGTATTCTATATAAATACATTGACTTTAAATAGAATACAAGYMYAAATTSMYAAAAATCRRATAAAGRRCAWYAAGACCCACWTGTMSYGGYGGCTTTGAGAGGCKAAAATTGATGRCACCTGSGCARYCMATACCGATGGATRRTTTGCCAACWTTGCRGCCSGGYRAYGGMTTTGAYCATYTGCAGGATATYGTTGTTGTWGATCTGACSACTTCGGTTGCAGGCCCTTACGCRACSATGCTGTTGGCTGATTTTGGCGCAACAATCATCAAGATCGAGCGACCCGGTGGCGGCGATGATGCCCGCCATTGGGGACCGCCTTTCCTGGATGGGCAATCTCTGTGGTTCACGGCSATCAACCGAAACAAACAGAGCSTGACGCTTGATATTACARCGCCTGAGGGACATGCGGTCCTGGAAGATCTGGTGAARGCGGCTGACGYGGTTGTCACCAACCAACCGCCGCGTGTGCAAAAGAAATTGCGGACGGATTTCGATAGCCTGAAGGCCCTAAATCCGGGTCTTATTTACGCGTCTGTGACCGGGTTTGGGTTGAGCGGCGCGCGCACCGATTGGACTTGTTATGACCTGATTGCGGAAGGCTATTCCGGGGTGATGGACATTACCGGGGCCGCTGGTGATGCCCCGCAGAAGATTGGAGCGCCAGCGGCAGATATGCTTGCCGGGCAAGATACGGCAATGGCGGTAATGGCGGCCCTCATCAAGCGYTATCGTRAYYCYGGYCCTCAATTGCTGGACATTTCGCTGGTCGAATCCATGACCCGTTTTCTATCCTGCCGGATCACGCCGTATCTGGGTTCTGGCGAGGAGCCACGCCGGAGCGGTGGCACAGATAGCGTTATCGCAATTTATCAGGCGTTCGACACCGCCGATGATCCGRTCACATTGGGAATTGGCACCGATGGCATCTGGCAACGCTTTTGGCAGGCSGTYGGTGACCCKGATTAYGCTRACAATCCGGCATATCGCTCGAACGCGGATCGACGCCAACATCGTGGTGAAATCGTCTCCCATATTCAGGAAATYYTGAAGCAACACCCGAGTGAGGAATGGCTGGAGATTTTTGCCACCGCCCGCGTTCCTGCCGGTCCCATCAATAGCATTGCAGATGTGACAGCGGACGCGGCCCTGCAGAACCGCGGATTATTTTTTGCTCTTGAAGACGGCGACCGCCGCGTTCCCCAGGTTGGTCTTGGCATCCAATTCAACGGAGTGACCATGCAGCCAAACGCGTTGCCGCCTGAACTGGGAGCACAGACAGAAGAAATTCTGAGCAGCTTTTTGAGTTATTCTCCGGCGCAGATTGCTGATTTGCGATCCGCAAATGCCATATGACAGAGGAATCCAACCCCATGACGTTTGAGACAATTCTCTACGAAGAAGACGGTCCCGTTGGCACAATCACGCTCAATCGGCCTGATGACGGCAATATGTTCACGCACGAAATGTGTCACGAAATTCGCGATTGTATCAACGATATCCGTCGCGAAACCAGAACCCGGGTTATCGTGATCACCGGAACTGGAGATAAGTTTTTTTGCATCGGTGGCCGGAAAGACGGCATGGAGGACACCAAGCTCTATGCCGGTATTCTGCCGACACTGGAAATGTATGAGGCAATTGATCGTTTGCAGAAACCTGTCATCGCCAGCGTCAACGGCTTTGCGGTTGGTGGCGGCAATGTCTTGCAGATTGTCTGCGATCTCACAATCGCCAAGGAAAGCGCGGTCTTTAGACAGGTTGGTCCGATGATGGGGTCATTCGATGCAGGATACGGCACCTGGTATCTGGAAGACATTGTTGGCAAAAAGAAAGCCAAAGAAATCTGGTATTGCAACCCAAAGATCAAGGCCGCCGAAGCGCTTGAAATGGGGTTGGTGAACCGCGTCGTWCCRGAYGATCAGYTGCGCGARAAGACAAGGGAATTTGCKCTGGAAGTGGCCGARCGYGGTGCYTTTGCGCTGGCYTCGATCAAGGGCGCTTTCAACGCACGACATGGTGGAGTAGGTGGTCTGGCGCGGGTGGCTCACGATCTTTTGCTGCCTCAATATCTCGGTTCAGACGAAGCAAAGGAAATGAATGSAGCGTTTTCCGAACGCCGGACACCTGACGCTGACAAATTTGGTCACTGAGGCAGCGCCATGAAACCATTTCTGACATTGCACCATCCAGCCAGTGCCCGCGCCTATTATGAGAAAGGCTTGTGGGTCGACCAGACATTCTACGATCGTCTGGTCAAAAATGCTGCCCGGATGCCGGACGCGCCCGCATTGCGCGATGGGSGGCGAACGCTCACTTGGGCGGAGACATTGCGTTGGACTGACGCGGTGGCTACCGATTTTGCAGCCCGTGGGTTGTCTGCGGGTGAGCGGGTATCGATCTGGATGTCKAACCGGGTCGAGGCGATAATCACTTTTCTTGCCTGCTCCCGTGCCGGGCTGGCCTGTAACCCGTCGCTCCACAACACCTATACGTGCGAAGAAATTATTTCGCTGCTGACACGCTTGAAAGTAAGCGCTCTGGTGACCGAATCCGGGTGGGGCACAAATCGCGATGCAACAGATTTTGCCGCAATGCTGGATGACCTCCCGTTCCTCAAGGCAACCTACGATTTGGAGAATTTTCCTAATCCTGGAGTTTCAGCGGGTGAACACGATGATGCACCTGTACCAATGGGCGATCCTGATGCTGTCGCTTATCTTGCCTTCACTTCGGGAACAACCGGTGCGCCAAAATGCGTGATGCATTCGGCCAATACCCTGCTCTCAAACGCCAGAGACATGGTGCGTGACTGGAGCCTTGGCCCTGATGCCCGGATACTATCGCTTAGTCCATTGTCCCATCACATTGCCTGGGTCGGGGTGGCGGAATGGTTGTTGGCCGGTTGCCAATTCATCACCCAGGATGCTCCAAAAAGCATGTCGCAACTGGACTGGATCATCGAGACCCGTGCGACTTATGTGATGGGCGTGCCGACCCACGCAATGGATGTTCTGGCTGAGCAGGAGCGTCGCGGCCTCACGCATTTAGGCGATGTTGAAATATTCTACATGGCCGGCAGCCCGATCCCTCCTGTGGTGGGGGAAGCTTTGGTAAAACTGGGTATCAAACCCCAAAATGTCTATGGGATGACCGAAAATTCGTCGCACCAATACACCCAACCCGATGATGACATAGACATCTGGACCAAGACGACCGGCCGCGGCGGCGCGGCCTATGAAATTGTGATCCTCGACCCTGAAAACCCCGACCGAATTCTTGAAACCGGTGAGACCGGGGAAATTGCCGGGCGGGGTGCCGCTCTGATGTTGGGCTATTATGACAACCAGGAGACAACCCAGGACAGTTTCAATCGGGATGGCTGGTTCAGGTCCGGTGATCTTGGGTCTTTGGACAAGCACGGCAATCTGAAAGTGGTTGGGCGGCTCAAAGATCTGATCATTCGCGGTGGCCACAATATTTATCCAGCCCGGATTGAAGCGTTGGCGCAGCGCCATGAAGGTATCGAGAAAGCAGCGGCATTCCCCGTCGCCGATAACCGGTTGGGGGAGCGGGTATGTCTYGGCATAATCGGGACGCCWGRYGCAGAAGAGGTNMTWGCNGCATCTCGCCGCCAARGGCCTCTCCAAATATGACATGCCGGAATTTTTCCTGAACATGGAAGCATTTCCACTCACCCCAAGTGGCAAGGTTTTAAAACGTGAACTGGCCGAGATGGTCAAACGGGGTGAGCTCGAACCAAAACCGGTACGCTATGTCGAAAAAAAGGAGATTGCCTGATGGCTGTTGAACTTAGTTACAGGGAAGAGGCCGCGATTTTGGTCCTCAACCGGCCTGAGGCGCTCAACGCGCTTTCATTCGCCATTGTCGCCGAAATCGACAATGCGCTTGATGAGGTGGCGCGCTCTGATGCCCGTGTGCTGCTGATCACCGGGGCTGGTGACAAGGCGTTCTGCGCCGGAGCGGATATCAAGGAATTGCGCAACCGTGATCTTATGGCACAAAAGCGTGGCGCAGAATCCGGGCAGGCGACAATTTCCAAAATTGAATCGCTACCGATACCCTCAATTGCGCTTATCAATGGGTATGCCTTTGGCGGCGGGCTTGAGATCGCGCTGGCATGCACCTTCAGGCTTGCCGCCCCGCAGGCGAAAATGGGCCTGCCGGAAATCAAGCTTGGCTTGATCCCCGGTTATGGCGGGACCCAGCGTTTGCCGCGWTTGATTGGCGAAGCMCGYGCCCTGGAAATGATCATGACCGGGCGCACAATTGATGCAGAAGAAGCTCTGAATATTGGTCTTGTCAATCAGATCATGGAAAGCGATTTGCTCGAAGCTGGCCTCGCCTTCGCCAAAAATTTTACCCGATACAGCCTTCCTGTGCTGGAATTTGCGCGGCAAGCGGTCATGCGCGCGGCCGATATGCCGATCCATGAAGGTTTGAAAACCGAGGCTGATCTCTCGACCCTGGCGTTCCGTACCAGTGACGCCGAAGAGGGCATGGCCGCATTTGAAGAAAAACGTAAACCGGAGTTTCATGATGCGTGACGGCCAGATCATAGTGACCGGTGCAAGCCGCGGTATTGGTGCTGCAATCGTCAGCGAACTCACTGGACGCGGTTGTAACGTGGTCGGGCTTTCGCGCTCCGGCGACGTGCCGAGCGGGCAGGGCATTGCCTGCGATATGACCAATGAAACGTCGGTGCGTGAGGCCTTGGCCACAATCGCCAACAAGGGAGCAATTGCCGGTCTGGTCAACAATGCCGGCCTGCATCTTTCTTCGCCAAGCGCCGGGCTTGATACCGACGAATATGAAAAAGTGATGGGACTGAACGCTACCTCCGTGATGGTGGCGGCGCGTGAAGTCTATCCGTTTCTGCGGGATAATGGCGGCGGTACAATTATCAATATCGGTTCGTTTTTTGACAAACTGGGGGTTGCCGAAAACCTTGCCTATTGCGCCTCGAAGGCAGCTGTTGGTGCCATGACCCGGTGCCTGGCCGTGGAATGGGCTGGCGACGGCATTCAAGTGTTGAATATTGCGCCCGGCTATATCGAAACAGACCTAAACCGCGAATATCTTGCAAAGCCTCACATCAAGGCCTGGATGAAGAAACGCATYCCSGYYGGTGGYGCKGGWRCGCCSGARCARGTGGCKCGCCTGATCGGTGCGATCATGAGCGAAGACCTGTCCTTTATGACCGGCGAAACAATTTACCTCGATGGCGGCCAAGGGATGAACCTCTGATGAAAATTTTTGAAGAATTGGCGCGCCGACGAAATTGGGCCGAAGACGAGCGCATGAYGCTCGATCAGGTCCAGCGGATGGCGGATGAAGTTTTAGCCCCCAATGCTGCGCGCTACGACAAATCCGGTGAATTTCCCTGGGAAAATGTCGAGGCCATAAACAAATTGGGCCTCAACGCGATCTTTGTACCAGAAGCCTTTGGCGGCGCACCAACATCGTATGCGCTTTATCTTGAATGCGTGAAAATTATATCCGAAGCCTGCGCTTCGACAGGGATTATTTACGCCACAAATTTTCACGGCATGAAGCCGCTGATTGATGAGGGCAGCGAAGAGCAGAAGCAACGCCTGTTGCCACGCATCGCGGAGGGTGGCCTCGGGTCGCTTGCCATCACCGAAAGTGCTGCTGGGTCCGATGCAACCGGAATGAAAATGAGTTTTACCCCTGACGGCGATGACATCATTGTCAATGGCTCCAAGATTTTTATCACCAATGGCGATGTCGCCGACCTTTTGTTGCTGTTCGGCAAATGGTCAGAAATCGACGATGCAAAGTCAGCCATTTCCGTGCTTATCTTCGAGAAAGATACACCTGGATTTTCCGTTGTCAGCAAAGAAGACAAGATGGGGCACCGCGCGTCATCTACAGTTACTCTGGCATTCGATGGGTGCCGCGTGCCACGGGCCAATCTGATCGGCGCGCCGGGGGAGGGATTAAAAATCCTGCTGGCTTCACTCAACAAATCCCGGCCCAGCATCGCCTCCCATGCCATCGGCATCGCCCGCGCTGCGTTCAAGGACATGATCGCCTATACCAATGAGCGGGTGCAGTCGGACCATCGCATCATCGATTTTCAGGGCAACCAATTCATGATTGCCGATCTTGCCAGCGAACTCGCGCTTGTTGAAAACTGGATCGATTATGTCGCAGGCCTGGTTGATGGCGGATCGAAAGATTTCGGTCTGGAAGCTTCAATCGCCAAGATGCGGGCATCCGATCTTGCAATGCGCATGGCAACCGAAGCCGTTCAAATGCACGGCGGTTATGGCTATTGCACCGATTACCGCGTCGAGCGGCTGATGCGCGACGCAAAAATTACACAAATCTGGGAAGGCACCAATCAGGTGCATCGTCAATTCATTGGCAGGAGTTTTAGAAGCAAATGACTGAAATCAGAAAAGTTGGCATTTGTGGTGCTGGCGGCACAATGGGTGCGGGCATCGCCATTGTTGCCGCGCGTGCCGGTTTCGAGGCCGTGTCCTACGATCAAAGCAGCGAGACACTTGCCCGAGCGGCCAAACAAACTGAGGGATTTTTTACCAAATCTGTTGAGCGCGGTAAAATGAGCGATGCGGATCGCGAGGCGGTATTGGGGCGGATGTCATCAACGACAGACCTCGCGGCGCTGGCAGATTGCGATCTTGTTATTGAGGCCATTTTTGAGAACCTGGAAGTGAAGCAGGAATTATTTGGCAAGCTCAATAATATCTGTGCCGATCATACGATTTTTGCGTCCAACACCTCGACCCTCTCAATCACGCAGATCGCGTCTGGGTGCGGGCGCGAAGACAAGGTTGTGGGCATGCATTTCTGTCTGCCAGCACAATTGATGAAATTGATCGAGATGTCGCCGGGGCTGAACACCTCTGATGAAGCGTTCAAGTTGGCGTGGAACTGGACCGAGGCAACCGGGCAAATCCCGGTCAAAACTCAGGACAAGCCGGGCTTTATTCTCAACGCGCTTTTGGTGCCGTTCAACAATGACGTCATCCGCGCTGTTGAGGCGGGTGTTGCAGACCCGGCTGATATCGACAAGGCGATCAAGGTCGGTCTTGGATACAAAATGGGGCCGTTGGAGTTGATCGACCTGATCGGCTTGGATACCCAAATCCGCCTCTGCGAATCCTTCTATCCAGTCACACTTGACCCTCGCGCCTCCGCACCACCTTTACTGCGCCGCATGGTAGCAGCTGGCCATTTGGGCCGTAAATCCGGTCGTGGGTTTTTTACCTATGACAGCAACGCCATGTTTGGAGCTTGAAAATAATGTCTTATGAAATCCATTTTTCCGGCGAAAGCCGCTCCTTTCCAGCGGGCGATCCTTTTCTGAAGGCGGCTTCAAGCAAAGCCTATATCTCTATTTATCTTGGCACACCCTTTGAACCTGATGATACGAAAGCGGCAATCCTGATCGAACTTGGTACGGAATGTCTGGGCGTCCACACCGGTGAAAATGCCGGTGAAGAAGGCTCCAACGTGCTGGGCTTTAGCCGTTACCGTAATGGCGACGATGCGCCGTCCAACCTGATCGAACTTGTGCGTCAACCAGCGACACTTGCGCCCGCCATTAAGGCAGCCCAGGCGATGTTTGAAGCATCAGGATTTGAAGTTGCTTTATGCAGCGATCAGGCAGGGCGCATTATCGACCGGTTGATGCGACCAAAATATAATGACGCGCTACGGTTCCTCGACGAGGGGCTTGCGACCGCCAAAGACATGGACCTGACCTGCCGCATGGGGCTTGGATATCCCGATGGGCCTATCGAGCGGGTGGAGCGCGGCGGCCTGGCGCATCATCATGATGTCACGAAAACCCTGTTCGAGATTTACGGGTCGCCAGCATACGCGCCACCCCGGCGGGCGATTGTTGCCAAACAGCGGGCGGACCTCAAATGAGCGGACCACTTTCCGATGTAAAAGTTCTTGATTTTTCCACCCTGTTGCCGGGACCGATGGCGACCTTGTTTCTGGCCGAAGCCGGMGCCGAGGTGATCAAGATCGAGCGYCCTGGAAACGGCGACGAGATGCGCATCTATGACCCCAAATGGGGCGACAATAGTGTGAATTTCGCCATGTTGAACCGGGGTAAAAAGAGCCTGGTGATAAACCTGAAAGACCCTGAAGAGCGGGCCCACCTGGAGATATTGATCCGGGATGCGGACGTGATTGTCGAGCAATTTCGTCCCGGCGTGATGGATCGTTTAGGGCTTGGCTATGAGGCGGTTTCCCTGATCCAGCCGGATATCATCTATTGCGCGRTTACCGGGTATGGGCAGACCGGCCCGAAACGCGATGTGGCCGGGCATGACCTGAATTATATCGGGGATTCTGGATTGCTGGCGCTGAGCATGGGGGACGCCAATCACCCCGTTGTGCCGCCGGCGCTGATTGCCGATATCGCAGCGGGTGCTTATCCGGCGATGATAAATATTTTGCTGGCTTTGCGAGAACGCGAGTGCACCGGCAAGGGGAGCTATCTTGATATTTCGATGGCCGACAATCTGTTTCCGTTCATGTATTGGGCGATGGGCAATGGCTTAGCGGCAGGCCAATGGCCGGGCAATGGCAAAGACCTCGTGACCGGCGGGACGCCGCGCTATCGACTTTACCCAACCCATGACGGAGAAATGCTTGCCGCTGCGCCTATCGAGCAGAAATTCTGGTTGGCCTTTTGCGACGCCATCAATCTTGAAGAAGGTTTTAGGGACGACGCGCGCGATCAGGACGCAACCGGCAAGCGGGTCGCTGAAATTATCGCCAGCAATTCGGCGGACCATTGGCGCGAAGTATTTGCGCAGGCTGATTGCTGCTGTTCCATCGTTCAATCCATCGAACAGGCGATGCAGGATCCACACTTCAAGGCGCGTGGATTGTTTGACGCGCAAATCTCATCAGCCGATGGCGGCGAGACGATAACGGCCCTGCCAACGCCTATCGATGCTGCATTTCGCACCTCCAGAGTTATTGCTGCGGGCGCGCCAGAGCTTGGCGAACACAATAAGGATTATCTGTCATGAAAGCAGTGTATGTGCGTGAATTCGGGCCTTTTGACCAGGCCGAAATTGTTGACATCCCAGCCCCGGTACCGGGGCCGGGCGAAGTCCTAATTGCCGTGAAGGCAGTGGACGTCAATTTCCCGGATATTCTGGTGATGGAAGGCAAGTATCAGATTACACCGCCATTGCCGTTCTCACCGGGAAAGGCGGCTGCCGGGATTGTTGAAGCTATCGGTGACGGCGTAACGTCGCTTAGACCCGGTGACCGGGTTGCGGTGCAGGTGGAACATGGCGCTTACGCTGAAAAGCTGATTACAAGCCCCGCCACCTGTTACCCGATGCCAGACGGGATGCCGTTTGAAGATGCTGCCGCGCTCGGCCTTGTCTATCAGACCGCACATTTCGCGCTTGCCGAGCGCGCGTCCATCAAACCCGGTGATAATGTTCTGGTTCTTGGTGCGTCCGGCGGTGTCGGTGTGGCGAGTATACAATTGGCCAAGGCCCTTGGCGCCGGAATTRTTATTGGTTGCGTTCATGGTGAAGAAAAAGCTGCGATCGCCATGGCAGTGGGTGCAGATCATGTCATAGACCGTGGCATGGAAAATCTGCGCGATGGYCTGCGTGAAGCAGTTCGCGAAATGACCAACGGGCATGGCGTCGACATCGTGATTGACCCGGTTGGTGGAGAGGCCAATGCCGCGGCTATGAGAGCAATGGCGTGGCGAGGTYGCATGGTAATCGTCGGATTTGCTTCCGGCGATATCCCGATGATCAAGTCCAACTATCTTCTGGTGAAAAACATTGCAGTCTGCGGACTGCATTGGTCCGATTATCGCGAACGCGATCCAGCCTGGGTGGCGCGTGTGCAAAATGAAATTTTTGAATTCTATTCGGACGAAAAGCTCAAGCCCTACATATCCAAAATATATTCCCTTGAGAATTATGCGGAAGCGTTGGCGCGTCTGAAGATGGGCCAGGCCCAGGGCAAGATTATCCTCAAAACGGACTGACGGGGATTCAGACAGGCCTGTTTGGCGATATCAAATTCTATTTCTGACATCGGGAAGGTTCTGCCTTTGTGGCCGCATAATCAGGTTGGTTAAAACCCCTTGACCTTCCAGTGGGTGGAAGCTTTACGCTCACCTGAATTCGAATCTTGTTTTGCAAATCAACAAGTAAGTGCCACGGCCAATGCCACATTTTATACCACCAACCAGCCGGATTAACGGGCCAGATTGCGGAGTGGATCGATTTCTCGATCTCTTGAGAAYTTAGCATGACCAATGCCCAACCCAGAAAAGCCCATCGTGGCGGCAGTCATGCAGGACATCTGCCCTCCAGCGGCCGCGCGTTGATGATCTCAGGCTGGCTGACAGGGATCTATTTTGTCGTGGAACTGGGCATTGGCCTGTGGACCGGTTCCATCGCTGTCATTTCCGATGCGTTCCATACATTTTCAGCCGTCGGCGGTGTGCTGGTAGCTATCGTATCTGCTCGCATAGCCAAACGACCAGCCGACGATCAACACACTTTCGGTTGGTACCGAGCAGAGGTTGTTGGTGCTCTTGCCAACGGTGCCTTCTTGCTTGTCATGGCAATTGTCGTGATCGTGATGGGCGCGATGCGGCTTGGAAAACCAATTCCACTGGAGACCGGGCCGATGCTCATCGCCGCGGCTGGTGGTCTGATTACAGAATTCATCTCGCTTTACCTCCTTTTCCGGCAACAACGTCAGGATATAAATGTGCGCGGCGCGTATTGGCACATAATTCAGACATTCGTCGGCAGTCTCATCATCGTCGTTGCCGCCCTGGTCATCCGCTACACCGGGTTTTTGGCGATTGATCCAATCCTCGGGATTGCGTTCGGATTTGTTTTGCTTTGGGCAAGTTGGGGCATTTTACGTGATGCGTCCCGCATATTGATGGATGGTACTCCTGAGGAAATCAGTATTTCAGAAGTGTCCGGGTCATTGTCCAAACTTGAAGGGGTGGTCAATGTTCATCATCTTCATGCGTGGGTTCTGACGAGCGGCAAATATATTTGTACCGGCCATTTGAGAGTGGATGTCGCAGGACCCAAAGATCAATCAAAAATCCTGAAACGCGCCCAGGCCTTGCTTCGAGAGGAATACGGTTTCTTTTTCTCCACGATACAAATTGAAACGGAGTTTTTGGACGAAACCGGGGCCGAAACTATTGATCTCAAAGTGAGTTAAATGATGTTTGTAGCTGCATTCCAAACCGGATGTGACCAAGGCCGGATAAACCGATGCTCCGAAAATCTGGATCAGAAACTCTGCCTCAATCCTGCAAATATTCAAAATGAACTGGACGATAAAATTGGCGAAATTCGACGCAAGAGGATCGACAAATGAACATGAAGACATTTCAAATTGCAGGGGCGATCATATTGGCCGGCATCGTGGGTTGGTTTGCCTTTGCACCCGATTCAAATGACAACAATGTCAATGCCGGCCTGCCGATTGTGCAGGTTGCTGTCCCGGAACTTGATGCGCTGGCACAAGAGGGCGAGGCGTTATTCAACGCAAATTGCGCCAGGTGTCATGGCACGAATGCCGCCGGAAATGATGGGGCTGGACCACCATTGATTCACGTCATTTACGAACCAAGCCACCATGGCGACGCGGCTTTTTATATGGCGGCAAAGAATGGCGTTCGGGGGCATCATTGGCCGTTTGGAAACATGGCACCGATTGAGGGTATTACCGACAAGGATTTGGCCAAAATCGTTGGTTATGTTCGCACATTGCAAAGCGCCAATGGTATTCGTTAACGGGGGTGCCCGTTAACGGGCGAATTCACGAATGGTATTACATGCCAAGGACCAGATCATGAAGTTCACCAGACGTCGATTTCTTGTTTCTTCATTGGGAGCGACCTGTGCAACGCTGTTACCCCACAGATATACATTTGCGCGCACGAGCGACAATGTTCTTGAGATAACGGCCGGGCGGTCGGATCAAAAACTCTATGGCGATGATGCTCCTGCCTCTTCCTTGTGGACCTATAATGGAATGGCTCCTGGACCTGAAATCCGTATTCGCAAGGGYGARCGGGTCCGGGTCAAGCTGATCAATAATCTCGAAGARCCAACATCKATCCAYTGGCACGGCATCMGAATTGAAAATGCCATGGACGGCGTTGCCGGATTGACCCAGGAACCGGTCGAACCAGGGCAATCTTTTACCTATGATTTTGTCGCGCCTGATGCGGGAACATATTGGTATCATGCCCACAACCGCAGTTGGAATCAGGTGGCGCGCGGCCTCTATGGTCCGTTGGTTATCGAAGAGGATAGTCCCGCTTTCGATCGCGAACACGATTTGACCCTGGTGCTCGATGATTGGCGGCTGAATGATGACGGGGTTCTTGATACGGAATCCTTGGGTTCGCTCATGGAATGGGGCCATGCCGGGCGCCTTGGGAACTGGTTGACTGTCAATAGCAGGACATTGCCGGAATTTACCTTGCAGGCTGGTGAACCGTACAGACTGCGCCTGATCAATGCCTGTAATGCCCGTATCCTGGAGATTGATCCTGGACGATTTAACGGTCGCATTTTGAGCTATGACGGGCAGGATCTTTCCGCACCACAGACGCTTGATTACGCACCACTTTTGATTGGCCCGGCACAACGTGTCGATCTGCTTGTGATCCCGCAAACCGGAGAAGATTTTGAAATTGAAGAGGTTTCTGGCAATCAGAACCACGCCTTTATGAAGTTCCAAATAGCAGGGGACCAGACTGCAATAGAGGCCCCGATCAAGCTTCAACCCAATGTGCTGCCAGTCCCGGATTTGGCAAATGCAAAAGCCATTACCCTGGATATGACAGGGGGCGCGATGCGCGGTGTCGCCGGGATCGTGTATCAGGGCAGGGAACTGACCCGCGAAGAGGTTATGGAGACCGGCCAGCTCTGGGGTATGAATGGTGTCGCCAACCTTCCCGATGCGCCCCTATTCCAAGCCAAAAGGGGCGAGACGATAACTTTGGAGACGAAAAACGATACAGCATTCGCCCACGCCATGCATATCCATGGTCACCATTTCAGAATATTGGAGCGCTCAGGCAGTGATGTTGATGAGGGGCAGCCTTGGCGTGATACGTTTCTGATCGGGCCGGATCAAACGACAAAAATCGCCTTTGTTGCCGATAATCCAGGCAAGTGGCTCCTGCATTGCCACATGCTGGAACACGCCGCCGCCGGGATGAATACCTGGTTTGAAGTGGCCTGATTTCTTGCGCATGGAGACGATGTCCCCCGAGCAATTTCAGCGGGTGATGGAGCTGATACAAGATGTTGGTCTTGTGGTGCCAGCGATGGACGCTGAGAATGGACGTAAGCTTTTCGCCGAAACTGGCTGCATCGTCTGCCATTCGGTAAACGGTGTCGGGGGAGATATCGGTCCAAGCCTTAACGCTGCAGATATGCCTTCGCCGATGAACACGTTTGAGTTTGCTGCCAGGATGTGGCGTGGTGCCGCAGCCATGACATCAATGCAGGAAGATTTGCTCGGCGGGGTCATTGATCTGACCGGTCAGGATTTGGCTGATCTTATCGCCTTTGCCCACGACATCGATGAACAAAAAAATTGACGGAGAGCCAGATACCTGCACAATTTCGTGAATTGTTGGGCGACTAATCTATACCCTGGATCAACATTGATCTGATTTTTGATGCGAATGAATTGTGCGGTGGACTAATTATTTTTCCGCTTATTGGCGCTTCGCGGCAAAATTTTGGATTTCTCATTGAACCTGCAACTAAAACTATCATTCGGGTAAATTAGATGCTTTGGATCAACGGCGACTATCGTCAATTTAGGAACAAATTTGAGGCACGAATTTAGATGAACCAGTCACGAAAACCACGGTCTCGACTTTTTTGGGGAATTGGCCTGACGGCCCTTTTCTTGGTGGCAATATTTGGCGCATGGACATTCCTTGGAAACAATCCAATGCACAATCAAAGCGAGTGGCCCACACAGTTTCAAAGTAATGGCGAACGAATTTATTTTACCGGGACGAGCACATCCGGCGGCACCATAACTGCCAAGGGTGGTGGCAGGCATATGAGAATGATGGGAGGGGCTTGTGCGAATTGTCATGGCGCGGACCGGCTGGGCGGGAGGATGATGCCTCAATTCTGGCTGGAAGTACCACCATTGACGTCATACGCTTTGTTTGGCGGCCAGGAAGTTGATGATCACGGATCAAACGCAAACGAAAGCGAAAGTGACCACGGGAATCATGACTTCTATACCGACGAAACACTTGGTCGGGCCATTGCACAAGGGATTGATCCAAGTGGAAAATCGCTCAACTCCGCCATGCCGCGTTGGTCAATTTCATCATCTGATCTGGTTGATCTAATTGCGTATTTGAGAAATCATGTTCAGGATGGACAGCAAGACGATCACTAAGTCAGTGGATTGTAAGCACTAGGTGAAACAGCATTCTCGGAGGTTAGCCAAACCTAATTCCATGACCGTTATTGACCCAGAGCGAACATGTCAAACATTCCCCTCATGTGTCCGAATTGATCCAAATCGGGTATAAAGCTAGACTGCTGGCAGCAACAAATTGAGTAAAGCGTTTAATCTGAATGGAGATGAATTATGGGTCGGATATCCACATATCTAAATTCAATGTTGTTTTTCTTTTTTTTGGTGACCCCAAGCCTGGCACAATCACGTGGTGATATAGACTCGTGGGGCTCGCCGATGTGGGGATGGGGGCATATGATGTTTGGTGGCGTGATGATGATTGTTTTCTGGGGCGGAATTATCCTGCTCGTTGTCTTGCTCGTTCGTTCGTTCGGCAGCAGCAAGTTGGGTGATTTCAATGCGTCCACACCTGCGACGCCGCTCGATATCCTCAAGGAGCGTTTCGCGAAAGGCGAGATTGACAAGACGGAGTATGACGAGCGTAGGAAGATATTGTCGGATTGAGCTGTGGCAGGGCCCCAAGGTCAGAATTAGCCGGAAGCAGACCGTTCAATCTGGTCAAGGGCGATACCGTTGGCGGATCGAAGCTGTCTTCTGCCGCCTGAAAAACAACCGCCGAGGCGCTCGCAGCAATCATCACCGTTTGTGCCGGTTTAAGCTCGGTTGAACCGCAATCCCAGGAACTGGCGCACGATCTGGATATCAGAGTAGTGAAACCTGAATTTATGAACCTACCAACTTTCATAAAGATACTTGCCGGGATCATATTTGTGGTGGCCATCGTTTCGTTTGGTTGGTGGGGTTCGAAAGTTGGATCGCTCTTTGAGTTTATTGACAGCGCCGCACTTCGCGAGTGGTTCGATGGATTGGGTGCATGGGGCCCTGTCGCAGTTATTTGTTTGATGGTGCTGGCCATCTTGGTTAGCCCCATCCCCAGCGCCCCGATTGCATTGAGCGCGGGCGCAATCTACGGACATTTCTGGGGCGCACTTTACGTGCTTATCGGCTCGGAAATCGGTGCCTTCGCGGCTTTTGGTATCGCCCGTTTTTT
>JAESRU010000152.1 GCA_016764455.1 Hyphomicrobiales bacterium
CCGCGATCCTCAGCCTGGGCCATGGCGGCTTCGCGCACGGCTTCCGACATGGTCGGATGGGCGTGGCAGGTTCTCACCAGATCTTCCGCCGACCCGCCAAATTCCATCAGAACCGCAACTTCATGGATCATTTCACCAACTGACGCACCGATCATATGGACACCAAGCACCCGGTCGGTTTTCGCATCCGCCAGGATTTTGATCTGGCCATCGGTTTTGCGCATGGCACGCGCCCGGCCATTGGCGGTAAACGGAAATTTGCCGACCTTGTAGTCGATGCCGGCATCTTTGAGTTCTTCTTCGGTTTTCCCGACAACTGCCACTTCCGGCATGGTGTAAACAACACTTGGGATCACATCGTAATTCACATGGCCGGCTTTGCCCGCCAGCAATTCAGCCAGCGCCATGCCTTCGTCTTCTGCCTTGTGCGCCAGCATCGGACCAACCACCACATCGCCGATGGCATAAATTCCAGCCACGTTGGTGGCAAAGTGATTATCGATTTTGACACGCTTGCGCTCGTCCAGTTCAACGCCTGCCGCTTCAAGGCCAAGCCCGGCCGTATATGGAATGCGCCCGATCGCTACCAGCATCGCGTCTGCGGAAATTGTTTCAGCATCACCGCCCGCAGATGGTTCAACGGAAATTTCCAGCCCCTTGCCCTTTTTGGTGGCGCCGGTGACTTTCTTGCCAAGCTTGAATTGCATGCCCTGTTTTTTCAGGGAGCGCATAAATGTTTTGGCTGTTTCCGCATCCATGCCGGGCAAAATGCGGTCGAGGAATTCAACCACAATTACCTTGGAACCAAGCCGCCGCCACACCGATCCGAGCTCAAGCCCGATCACCCCGGCACCTACCACAACAAGCATCTCTGGCACCTTGCCAAGTTCGAGCGCGCCGGTGGAGGACAGGATTATTTTTTCGTCAATTTCGATGCCCGGCAACGGCGCCACATCAGAGCCCGTCGCGATTACGATATTTTTGGTCTCAATCGTCTGGGACCCGCCATCGGCGAGCGCCACTTCAACCTTGCCGGGACCAACAATTTTACCGGTCCCGTGGATTGGTGTGATCTTGTTTTTCTTGAACAGRAACGCGACGCCTTGCGTGTTGGCATCCACGGTTTCCTGCCGATGCCCCATCATYGCTTTCAAATCGAGTTTCAGCGCGCCTATCTTGATGCCGAGCGCCGCGAAATCATGGCCGGCTTCTTCATACATTTCAGAGGCATGCAGCAGCGCCTTGGATGGAATACAACCAATATTCAGGCAGGTGCCGCCGTGATGTTCGCGTTTTTCAACAACCGCCACCTTCATRCCCAGCTGCGCCGCGCGAATGGCGCAAACATAGCCACCGGGTCCAGTTCCGATCACAGTGAGATCATAAGTATCTGCCATTAGGGCCTCCATCAGTGGGCGTCAAAAGCGCCGCATTTTTTTAAGTTCTAGCGATCAATAAACGCCAGACGTAATCCAAAACCTGCGAATGCGGCAGCAACTGTGCGGCGCATCCATTTCAATATTGTTTCACTTCGCAAAATGCGCGCGCCGATCAAAGCCGCAAACGCGCCATAGACAATAAAAACCGCAAAAGTCATGGCCATAAATATTCCACTCATGACCACCATCTGGCCAGCAAYTGACCCGGCCATCGGGTCCACGAATTGCGGCAGAAAGGCCAAAAAGAAAGCCGACAATTTCGGGTTCAATACATTGATCAAACACCCGGTCCGGGCAATTGCGTAGAGGCTTGTCGGCTTTGGTCCGTCGTTTGAAATTTGCAGAGGCCCGGTTTCCCGCAGCGTTTGCCAAGCCAGATAAAGCAGGTAAACCACGCCAGCAAATTTCAACAATTGAAACAACAACGCACTGGTGTGAAGGATAGCCGCCAACCCGACGATGGACGCAAAGATGGCAGGGACAATCCCGAGCGTACAGCCAAATGCCGCAGCAATACTTTCACGCCGCCCCAGCGTAAGCCCGGTGGCGACCGTATAGACAACGCCTGTGCCCGGAATTAGTACCACGATCAACGCCGTCACTAAAAACTCGATGCTCATTCTTCGCCCCTTTTAGAGATCCAGCACGAGCCGTTGCGGATCTTCCAGCGCTTCCTTGACCCTAACCAGGAAGGTCACAGCGCCCTCGCCGTCAACAACCCGGTGGTCATAGGACAAAGCCAGATACATCATCGGGCGGATAACAATCTCGCCGTCAATCGCCACTGGCCGCTGCTGGATTTTGTGCATCCCGAGAATACCCGATTGCGGCGCATTCAGGATCGGGGTCGACATCAGCGAACCGTAAACCCCACCATTGGAAATGGTAAAAGTGCCGCCCATCATGTCGGCAAGCGCCAATTTGCCATCGCGGGCCTTTTTGCCAAGACCAGCAATTGCCTTTTCGATATCGGCAATCCCCATCCCGTCAGCATCGCGCACCACCGGCACCACCAAGCCTTTGTTGGTGCCGACCGCCACGCCAATATGGCAATAGTTTTTGTAAATCAGATCGGTGCCGTCAATTTCAGCATTGACCGCAGGCACGTCCTTGAGCGCGGTGACACAAGCCTTGACGAACAAGCCCATGAAACCAAGTTTGACGCCATGCTTTTCCAGGAACATTTCTTTATAGCGGGTCCGCAACGCCATTACTTCGGTCATGTCAACTTCGTTGAACGTGGTGAGCATGGCGGCGGTGTTTTGGGCATCCTTGAGACGGCGCGCAATTGTCTGGCGCAGCTTGGTCATCCGTACCCGTTCTTCGCGCACTTCGTCATTCTGACCGACCGGTGTTCTGGCAGCAGCCGGAGTTGAAGCCGCAGGGCTTCCACCCTCCAACGCTTTCATCACATCTTCTTTCAATACCTGGCCGCGCTTGCCCGAGCCTGCAACGGATGCCTGATCAACACCTTCTTCTTTCATGACTCGCGCTGCCGCCGGAGAGGCTGGCATGTCCCCTGTTTGGCTGTTGGCCAAAGCTGCTGGGGCTGCTGGAGCTGGTGCAGCTTCCACAGGTTTCTCTGTCGCCGGTGCAGCGCCGCCGGTTGCCCCCGCTTCAAAAATTCCAAGCAAGGATCCAACTTCAACGGTTTCACCTTCGGCAACAATAATTTTGCCCATAACCCCGGCGCTYGGTGCTGGCACTTCKACCGTCACCTTGTCGGTTTCAAGTTCAACCAAAGGTTCGTCCACTGCGATCGCATCGCCTGGCTTTTTGAACCATTGCCCGATGGTTGCTTCCGTGACCGATTCGCCGAGAGTTGGTACTCGGATTTCAGCTGACATTGGTTTTTATCCTCATTGAAATATTCGCCGCAATTAGTCTCCGAGCGCGTCCGCCAGGAAACGTTCAAGTTCTTTCACATGCCGGCTCATCAATCCCGAAGCCGTCGAAGCCGAAGCTGCCCGACCGGTATAGCGAAGCCGAGTTTTTTTGGCATCAATCTGGTTGAGCACCCATTCCATATAATCCTGAATGAATGCCCATGCGCCCATATTTTTAGGCTCTTCCTGACACCACACCATCTCGGCGTCAGAGAAGCGGGATAATTCACCGACCAATGCTTTCATCGGGAACGGGAATAATTGCTCGACCCGCATCAGATAAATGTCATCGATGCCAAGTTTTTCGCGCTCTTCATAAAGATCGAAATACACCTTGCCAGAACATAAAATGACCCGACGGATTTTCTCATCCTCGACCAGTTTGATTTTCTGGTCAGGCAAAGCCTGTGCATCATCCCACAACACGCGGTGGAAGGTGCTGTCTGGTCCAAATTCTTCCAGCCGCGACGTCGCCCGCTTGTTGCGCAACATCGATTTCGGCGTCATCAGGATCAGCGGTTTGCGGAATTCCCGTTTCAATTGCCGCCGCAGGATATGAAAATAATTGGCTGGCGTCGTGCAATAGGCAACCTGCATATTGTCGTCCGCGCAAGCCTGCAAATAACGCTCCAGCCGGGCCGAAGAATGTTCCGGGCCCTGGCCTTCATAACCATGGGGCAGCAGCATAACGAGACCCGACATTCGCAGCCACTTGCGCTCGCCTGCCGAAATAAACTGGTCGATTACAACCTGCGCCCCGTTGGCAAAATCACCAAACTGGGCTTCCCAAAGCGTCAGTGCATTTGGTTCGGTAAGCGAATAGCCATATTCAAATCCGAGCACGGCGACTTCCGAGAGCATCGAATTGATCACTTCAAAATTTGCCTGATCATCGGACAAATTATTGAGCGGGATATGGCGGTCTTCGTTTTCCTGATCGGTCAACACCGAATGGCGCTGGGAAAATGTGCCGCGCTCAGAATCCTGACCGCACAAGCGAACCGGATTACCTTCAAGCAGCAACGTGGCAAATGCCAGAGATTCGCCGGTCGCCCAGTCAATCCCCTCACCGCCATCAATGGCTTTTGCCCGGTTGRCAAGGAACCGCTTGATCGTCCGGTGRGCRTTRAAAYTCTCRGGGATCRTCGTTGTTTTCTGACCGATATCTTTCAGCACYGCCAAATCAACSCCGGTYTTSCCRCGGCGCGGGTCATCGGCGGATTCCGCTGTGCGGATATTTGACCAACGACCATCCAGCCAATCCGCTTTGTTTGGCTCATAAGAATCCGCAGCCACAAAAGCCACATCCAGAAGATCCCGCAACTCTTTCTTGCGACCATCGATATCTTCTTTTGTCAGCAGACCTTCTTTGATCAACCGATCACTGTAGATTTCAAGAGTGGTCGGATGCGACCGGATTTTCTTGTACATCAATGGCTGGGTGAAAGATGGTTCGTCACCTTCGTTATGGCCGTGGCGGCGATAACAGAACATGTCKATAACAACGGGTTTGTGAAATTTCTGACGGAATTCGATCGCAACCTTGGCCGCAAACACAACTGCTTCCGGATCATCACCATTGACGTGGAAAATCGGTGCTTCGATCATTTTCGCCACATCGGACGGATAGGGTGAAGACCGCGAATGATGCGGTGCTGTCGTAAACCCGATCTGGTTATTGATGATAAAATGGATAGATCCGCCGGTCCGATGCCCCTTGAGGCCGGACAAACCAAAACATTCGGAAATGATGCCCTGGCCTGCAAATGCCGCATCGCCATGTATCAGCAACGGCAACACCTTGGACCGATCTTTATCCTTGAGCTGGTCTTGTTTGGCCCGGACTTTGCCAAGCACTACCGGGTCAACAACTTCCAGATGGGACGGGTTCGCAGTCAGGGAAAGATGTACGTTATTCTCATCGAACGAGCGATCAGACGATGCCCCAAGATGATATTTAACGTCGCCTGAGCCTTCGATATTATCCGGATTGGCCGCGCCGCCCTTAAATTCGTGCAAAATCGCCTGATGGGGCTTTGCCATGACCTGAGACAACACATTGAGCCGCCCTCGATGCGCCATGCCAATTATGATGTCGCAAACCCCGAGCGACCCGCCCCGTTTGATGATTTGCTCCAGCGCAGGAACCATGGATTCACCGCCATCAAGACCAAAACGCTTGGTGCCGGTATATTTGACATCGATAAACTTCTCGAAACCCTCGGCTTCGACAAGCTTGTTCAAAATCGCTTTCTTGCCTTCCGGCGTAAACGTAATTTCCTTGTCAGGCCCCTCGATCCGGGCTTGAATCCAGCCTTTCGCCGGGCCATCGGAAATGTGCATAAATTCAACACCGATGGTCGAACAATAGGTGCGCCGCAGAATAACGAGCATTTCCCGCAGCGTCGCGAATTCCAGACCGAGCACAAAATCAATGAAGATCGGCCGATCCAGATCGGCTTCGGTAAATTCGTAAAATGACGGATCCAGCTCAGGATGCTGTTTTGGTGGTTCCAATTTAAGCGGATCAAGATCGGCTGCCAGATGTCCACGCATGCGAAATGCCCGGATCATCATCAGCGCTTTTACCGAATCCCGGGTGGCCTGCTGAACATCTTCGGCGGACATATCAACACCGCCATTTTTGGCGTTTGTTGCAATTTTGTCGCCAAGAATAGCTTCAACMGGCGCCCAGTTTCCGTCAAACGCGGAAATAAGGTCGCCATTGGCACGCGGTGGCCAATTGGGCCGCTTCCAGGGCGCACCCCGGGCAGCAGCTTCAATATCCCCCGCCTCATCTTGTAAGGAAGCAAAGAATTCGCTCCATTCAGAATCAACTGAAGAAGGGTTTTCCAGATATTGCGCATAAAGCTGGTCTATATAACCAGCATTTCCGCCGTATAAAAATGACGTGCGCGCGAACACGTCATTTATTTCTTGCCGCGCCATTTTTTAATCCTAGTGGCCACGATGCCCGCAAAGCATCAAGATTCAAGTAAACGCAATAACAAGTAAACAACTATCCGTTCAAAACGTCCACCAAAGTTGTTCCAAGCGCTGCTGGAGACTGGGCTACTGTGATCCCGGCAGACCGCATTGCTTCCATCTTGTCTTCAGCACCGCCCTTGCCGCCTGAAATAATCGCACCCGCATGCCCCATCCGTCGTCCGGGAGGCGCGGTAACACCGGCGATAAATCCAACAATCGGCTTCTTCACCTTCGATTGCATGAGAAATTCAGCAGCTTCTTCTTCGGCTGAGCCGCCAATTTCCCCGATCATGACGATTGATTCAGTGGCATCATCGCCAAGAAAGAGATCAAGACAATCAATGAAATTGGTGCCATTCACCGGGTCTCCGCCAATGCCAATGCACGTTGATTGGCCCAGGCCGGCAACCGTTGTCTGGAATACAGCTTCGTATGTCAGCGTGCCTGAGCGTGATACAATCCCGACCGACCCGGCTTTGTGGATATGGCCCGGCATGATCCCKATCTTGCATTCTCCCGGCGTGATGATGCCGGGGCAATTGGGGCCGATCAAACGGGATTTCGATCCRGWCAGCGCCCGCTTCACCTTGACCATATCRAGCACCGGAATTCCCTCAGTGATGCAGATGATCAGGGGAATTTCAGCGTCGATCGCTTCAAGAATGGAATCAGCCGCAAACGGCGGCGGTACGTAAACAACAGACGCTGTCGCCCCGGTCACATCRCRGGCTTCAGAAACCGTATTAAAAACCGGCAGRCCCAAATGTTCTGTGCCGCCTTTGCCAGGTGTCACGCCGCCCACCATCTGGGTGCCGTACGCAATCGCCYGTTCGGTATGAAACGTCCCGGTTTTCCCGGTCACACCCTGGCARATAACTTTGGTATTCTTGTCGACAAGTACAGCCATGTCTGGCCCCCTATTCTTTCACTTCCATACCGATGCCCGAACCYGGRCCMTCACCGGAATTTCCACCACCGCCACCATGGACATAAATTTCCAGCATYGGGCCYGCGCCGYGAACCCGCCAGACACGTGAGTCGTTCCAGCCTTTTTCCTCRGYCCATTGACCTGGGAATTTGTCCTGCAATGTGYCTTCAAGCAGAGATATTGCCGCATCCTGGCTAATAACATCGTGGCGCACCGAGCAGCCTTGACTGTTGTCTGGCTCAGTACTGGCCCGAACAAAAACCGAGAGATCACCGTTGTGAGTTTCAAACTCAYCTTCATCAGCACCGGCATAGATGTCCCAGCCCTTGCCCTGCACCCATCCAGCCATACCCAGAAAAGTTGGATATGCGGCAAAACACCCTTCAACCACAGCTTCGCGAATATCGGCTTCAGCTTCGCCCGCATATGCGACCGGCGCGTGCGCTCCAATTACGAATAGTGTGGCAATTATGGGTGCGAAAAATCGCATCTAGGCTGCTTTCACGGCAGCGACAATTTTCTGGGCAGCATCGTCCAGGTCATCAGCCGCAATAACATTGAGACCGGATTCTTTGATGATTTTCTTGCCCGCTTCAACTTCAGTGCCTTCAAGGCGCACAACCAAAGGAACTTCGAGGCCCACATCCTTGACCGCAGCYACAACACCTTCAGCGRTCACATCRCAGCGCATGATGCCGCCAAAAATATTGACCAGAATGCCTTTGACCTTGGGGTCAGAGGTGATGATCTTGAACGCGGCCGTTACTTTTTCTGTGGTCGCGCCRCCGCCTACATCCAGGAARTTTGCAGGTTCAGACCCGTACAGYTTGATGATGTCCATGGTCGCCATAGCCAACCCGGCGCCATTCACCATGCAGCCGATTTCACCATCAAGGGCGATATAGCTGAGATCGTATTTGGACGCTTCGATCTCGCGCTTGTCCTCTTCAGTCTCATCCCGCATCTCGACGATTTTTTGGTGGCGGAAAAGCGCGTTTGAATCGAAATTCACTTTGGCATCGAGACAGATCAGATCACCGTCGCTATTGACGATCAACGGRTTGATCTCAAGCATGCTCATATCGTTTTCAACAAAGGCCCGGTAGAGATTGTCGATCAGGCGAACGCATTGCTTTACCTGGTCGCCTTCAAGTTTGAGCGCGTATGCGATTTCACGCCCCACATARGACGAATAGCCACAGGCCGGATCGACTATAATTGTGTGGATTTTCTCCGGCGTCTCAGCCGCCACTTCTTCAATATTCATGCCGCCTTCGGTTGAGGCGATGAAAGCGATCCGCGACGTTTCACGGTCAACCAGGCAGGACAAATAAAGTTCACGATCAATCGCCGATCCATCTTCAACATAGATCCGCTGGACAAGTTTGCCAGCCGGTCCGGTTTGATGGGTGACAAGGGTCATGCCGAGRATRTTYTCGRCCKCGGYRCGYACTTCRYCGATSGATTTTACAACCTTGACGCCGCCRCCTTTGCCGCGTCCRCCAGCATGRATYTGRGCYTTYACAACCCARACMGGRCCRCCAAGCTTTTCAGCYKCAGCAACCGCTTCATCSACWGTGAAAGCGACCCCGCCCTSSGGTACCGCKATRCCAAATCCTTCAAGCAGGCCCTTGGCCTGGTATTCATGGATATTCATGGATTTTGTTGCCTTCTAAATTTGCTGTCGCGGAACGGAAATTGAAGTCGCTGGAGAAACGCTTAACTCCCCAGCTTCGGCGCTATCTTGCGGCAAGCCGCAATCAGCCCTTCAACCGAAGCCACAGACTTATCAAACATTTTGCGCTCAGTGCGATTTAGATCAATCTCGATAATCCGCTCAACCCCACCAGCACCGATCACAACAGGGACACCTACATAAATATCCTTGAGGCCGTATTCGCCCTTGAGGCTGGCAGCGCAAGGCAGCACCCGCTTTTTGTCTTTGAGAAATGATTCCGCCATGGTGATCGCAGATGCTGCTGGCGCATAATAAGCCGAGCCGGTTTTCAGCAGGCCAACAATTTCAGCGCCGCCATTGCGGGTCCGGTCAAGAATTTCGTCGATCTTTTTCTTGGTGGTCCAGTTCATCTTGATGAGATCTGGAAGCGGAATACCCGCCACCGCCGAATAGCGTGTCAGCGGCACCATGGTRTCGCCGTGGCCACCGAGCACAAAGGCTGTGACATCTTCAACCGAAACACCAAATTCTTCAGCGAGGAAATACCTGAAACGGGACGAATCKAGCACACCGGCCATTCCGACAACCATGTTCTTTGGCAGACCGCATGCTTTTTGCAGCGCCCAAACCATGGCATCCAGCGGATTGGTGATACAGATAACAAAGGCGTTCGGGGCGTATTTCTTGATCCCTGCTCCGACCTGCTCCATCACCTTGAGATTGACGCCGAGAAGATCATCGCGGCTCATGCCTGGCTTGCGCGGAATACCGGCGGTCACGATGCAAACATCGGCGCCCTTGATCCCGGAATAGGCGTTTGTACCGGCAAAATTCACATCAAACCCGTCAACAGGAGATGATTCGGCTAAATCAAGCGCTTTGCCTTTTGGGATACCTTCAACAATATCGAAGAGAACAACGTCGCCAAGTTCCTTCAATCCTATAAGATGCGCCAATGTGCCGCCGATCATGCCAGAACCGATCAGTGCAATTTTATTACGTGCCATGTCTGAAATACCCCTTGCCTTTCGGTACTTTTGCAACTTTAGAATTTTTGCAATTTTGGGTTGGGTTTTGAGTATCTCGTTTGGAGTTCTGGTTCAAGCCTACAAAAGACCAAAGGCAGTTGAATTATTTTGTGATGCCGCGGCTAGCCGTCAGCAGCAGCGAGATAGGCTTGTGATCGCATCTCGATCAGGCGCGACGCGGTGCGCATAAAGCTGTCAGCGCCATCGCCTTCAACATAGAGCGACGCCGGTTCTGCAGCGGCAGAAACCACCAGCCGGACATTATTGTCATAAAGCGCATCGATCAGATTTATAAACCGCCGCACCTCGTTTCTTTGTGCTGGTCCGAATACCGGTATATTATCAATAAAGACCGTATGAAACTTGTGGGCAATTTCCAGATAATCGCCAGCCCCAAGCGGTAATTCGCATAAATCAGAAAACCCGAACCGCGCCGCGCCCTCAACCATTTCCGGCACCTTTATCTGGCGGCCTTTCACGGTCAGCTCGCCCGCCGCCCCACTCCCGTTTGGCGACCAGCGCTTCCAGGCAATATCCATGGACTTTTCGGCCCGCTCTTCCGGTGGCAGAAAATAAACCGGGATACCGTTCACTTTGTCCAATCTGTAGTCGGCGCGCGAATCAAGCCGGACCACCTGTAACCGCTGCTTGATCATATCGATGAAAGGCAGAAACAATCCCCTGTTCAAGCCATCTTTATAGAGATCATCTGGTTCGGTATTCGACGTCGCCACTATTGTCACATGCAACTCAAACAATTTTGAAAACAGCCGGCCCAACAACATTGCGTCCGTGATGTCATTGACCTGAAATTCATCGAAACAAAGTGTGCTGGCTTCCGCAGCTATTATTTTGGCAACCGGCGCGATCGGATCATTTCCCTGAACCTCGCCTCGCTTGGATTTTTGCCGCCACTCGTGAATCCGGTTATGGGTTTCATTCATAAATTCATGGAAATGAACCCGGCGCTTCGGGATATCAGGCAAGGATTGGAAAAACAGATCCATTAACATCGTCTTGCCGCGCCCAACACCTCCATGGATATAGAGGCCTTCGACCGGCGCGGTTTTTTTGCTGCGGGCAAACATCCAGCCCAGCGAACTGGATTTGCGGGCCAGGCGTTGATTGGCCAGATCGTTGCGCAATTTATCAAGCGCACCAGCAATCCTGTGCTGCGCCGGGTCATGGTCGATCTCGCCAGCATCAACCAGCGTTTGGTACCCGAGAATAATACTGGTTTCAAATGAGGTCATGATGCCAATTTGCAAAAGAATACCAAACGAATAGCAACGCTAATTGTCAATTATAATAATCCCACAAGACAAAAATCAACATGGCTGGCAAACTAGAATTCCGTGCCGGCATCGGCGCGAATTTGTTGCTCTTCCCAGGTATCTCCCGCCGCAATGACGCACGCAACACCTGTTGGTGTGGTCATTACAATGGTCCAGGTTCCCGCGGGTGAAACATAAACTTCCATCAGCCCCCGATCAGCCACCAACCCAAGCGCCCGGGGCAATTCGTTGTGGCGACCGGACAGAAACGAGACAAGGTTTTCATGATACATACATATTGCTGCGTCAGCAGTTGTCACAATTGCACTTTGAGGCAACAAGAACATTCCGGCACTAACCAAGCAGGTTGCCGCCATGTGGGATAAATGGTGCTTGAATTTTAACGGTAACATATTGCACTCCTTTACAGGGCGCTTTGGACCGTTTTGGCAATTTCTGCCAATATTTTACCCGGCGCCAAAGCGCCTCCACTGATTGAGATTCAAGAATACGCTGCCATGGTAAACAAACTCAGAACGCCGCAATTCCTACGTCTTTATTTGGAAAATAAAGTGGCGTTATCCGCGACTGAGAATAATCGGAATTCCGGCACGGAGCGTGAATCCGACCCAGGTCTCTCCGCTGCGGCGGAGCCGGACTACAACCGAATTTTGAGAATCCCGAAGTAGTAAATCTTCGCCAAATACGCCCCAGGACCGGATCCCGGCAATTTCAGGAGAGCAGCCACCATTCACTTGCACACCGTTAACGTCTTCGGCTTCAATGAATGCCATGACACAAGAGCGCATGCCGTCTTCTTCCGAAAGGCTCCAGCTTCCGACAACCATTTCAGATTTGACATCGGATTCGGTATTGACCCTAACCCTGCCGCCGCCAAGAATTGAATTTACCTGCCGGTCAAACTGACCTCCGAGAAGGCCCTTGCTTGGCTCGATAACGGCACGGTTCGCACTGTTTTCAGGCGCTTGCCTGTCTGCTGCAGCCTGGGCCAGGCTGCCCTGTCGGGCACCTCCAGCATGCCCTGCTACGCCACCGTCTCCGGTTGCAGGAATGCCATCAGGATTTTCCCCAACACCACCTTGATCGGGACCAGCTGCAGGGCCCGTATTGGCCGCTGCACCAGGATTGATAGCCTGCGGTCCGCTCTGCTGAACTGGCCCGGTGGCGGGACCAGGCGGTTGYGCATTATGTTGCGCGGTTTCAATTTGCGCCGCTACTGGCGGGCTTTGATTTTGTGGAAATGCTGGCGCACCATCCTGGGGCCGGACCGGACCAAGAGCAATATTTTGATTGTTGTCAGGCTCAGCAGATCGCGGCGACAACAATAAGTTATCGCCCGACTGGCACGCGGCCAGCAGCATAAACCCGGTCAGGGAGATGTATAATCCAGTTTGCCGCATGATATCCTAGGATGACACAATCACGTCAGAGCGCAAAACCATTCGTGATTGTTATTAAATCTGAGTACAAAAATCAGTTYATACTCGCTTCAAGCCAAGCTCATACCCGGTAATTTGGGCGAAAAATCGACCCCACAAGTTGCGGGGCCGATTTTCCGTAACCCTGTATCACAGAGCCCTATTTCATTGTCGGGATGACAAATTCGGCACCTTCACGAATCCCGCTGGGCCAGCGAGACGTTACCGTCTTTGTTTTGGTGTAGAACCGGATGGAATCAGGCCCATGCTGGTTCAAATCACCAAAACCCGACCGCTTCCAGCCACCAAAGGTATGGTAGGCCAACGGCACCGGAATTGGCACATTGATGCCGACCATGCCAACCTGAACCCGGCTGGCAAAATCACGCGCTGAATCACCATCGCGGGTATAGATCGCAACGCCATTGCCATATTCATGGTCATTCGCCAACCCGACCGCTTCATCATAGGATTTTGCCCGCAGAACGGAGAGAACCGGTCCAAAAATTTCTTCCCGGTAGATTTTCATGTCCTTGGTCACATTGTCGAACAAACAACCACCAACAAAAAAACCGTCCTCGTAGCCCTGCATGACAAAATCACGACCATCGACGATCAAATTGGCTCCTTCATCGATACCGGATTCGATATAGCCCTTGACCCGCTCCATGGCTTCCTTGGTCACGAGCGGCCCGAAATCGGCATCATTGTCGTGGGACGGTCCGATTTTCAAAGACTCAACCCGAGGTATCAGCTTTTCAATCAGCCGGTCCGCGGTGTCTTCGCCAACAGGCACAGCAACCGAGATCGCCATGCAGCGCTCACCCGCAGACCCGTAGCCCGCACCGATAAGCGCATCTGCCGCCTGATCCAGATCCGCATCAGGCATGATGATCATGTGGTTCTTGGCACCGCCAAAACACTGAACCCGTTTGCCGTGGGCGCAACCGGTTGAATAAATATATTCTGCAATCGGCGTCGATCCGACAAATCCGATCGCTTTGATATCGGGATCGGTCAGGATCACATCAACGGCCTGCTTGTCGCCATTGACCACATTTAGAATACCCGCCGGTAATCCGGCTTCCATCATCAATTCAGCAATCCGCATCGGTACTGACGGATCACGCTCGGACGGTTTTAGGATAAATGCATTCCCACAGGCAATCGCCGGGGCCAGCTTCCAGAGCGGCACCATGGCCGGGAAATTGAACGGTGTTATCCCGGCGGCCACACCAAGCGGCTGACGCATGGAATACATATCAATGCCAGGACCGGCGGAATCAGTAAATTCACCCTTGAGCAAATGCGGAATCCCGCAGGCAAACTCAACCACTTCCAGGCCACGCTGCACATCACCATGCGCATCCGGAATAGTTTTGCCGTGTTCGCTGGAGAGAAGTTTTGCTAATTCGTCCTTGGCTTCATTGGCAAGCTGCAGAAACTTGAACATGACACGGGCACGGGCTTGCGGATTTCGTGCGCCCCATGCCGGTTGCGCCGCTGCTGCATTAGCAATTGCTGCACGGGCTTCTTCATCATTTGCCAGCGCAACCTGGGCCTGAACTTCACCCGTATTCGGGTCAAAAATATCCGCAAACCGTCCACTTGTGCCCGCAACTTCTTTACCGTCAATAAAATGGCCAATTTTTCTTGTCATAGTATAACTCCCGCCGCTTTCGTAATTTCAAATTAAAAACAGGCGGACGTTACTCCGCACTGCTTTTCCCAGCAACCCCTTTTGGCCTCGAAAGAATAATCAGGTCACAATATAGTCATTGTGCAGTGCAATATTTTTACTTGCATTTCAGTGTCGGGGCACCATTTATCAGTGCGTCGCACAAAACCCAAGGAGCGAACATGAGTGAGCACCAATTTGGGAGGGGAATAATTCGAAAGCTTTGGCCGGGGGAACGGCCTGAGTTGACGGAACATTTATTGAGACTTGACTCAGAAAGCCGTCGCATGCGGTTTTCTGGTACGGTTTCTGACAAATTCATCGAGAATTACGGCGAAACGGCGTTTCGTATCAACACGGTCATCCACGGTTATTTCGAAGATGATCTTTTGCGCGCAGCGGCCGAGCTTCGCCCTATTTCAGACATCTGGCCGATCCAGGCGGAAGCCGCTTTCAGCGTTGAAAAGCAGTGGCAAAATACCGGTATCGGCACGGCCCTGATGGACCGGACATTATTGTCGGCCCGCAACCGCGCCATCAAAACGCTTTACATGGTTTGCCTTGCCGACAATAGCCGGATGCGCAGCATTGCCCGCAAACACGATGCAAAGCTGCATTTTGAACCAGGCGCAATCACCGCTGATCTGGAACCATCATGGCCCAGTTATTTTTCAATGCTTGAAGAAACCATGGAAGACGGCAACGGCTTTGTAACCGCCATTCTGGAGCGCGCGAGCTAGGCCAAAAGCCTAGACGCGGCGTTCTACCATCATTTTCTTGATCTCGGCGATTGCCTTGGCAGGGTTCAACCCTTTTGGACAGGCTTGTGCACAACTCATGATTGTATGACAGCGATAGAGCCGGAACGGATCTTCCAGATTATCGAGCCGCTCACCGGTGGCCTCGTCTCTGGAATCCGCCAGCCAGCGATAGGCCTGCAACAATACAGCTGGCCCCAGATAGCGATCCGAATTCCACCAATAACTGGGACAAGATGTGGAGCAACAGGCGCACAGAATACATTCGTAAAGCCCGTCAAGTTGTTCGCGGTCTTCGTGGCTCTGCAACCATTCGGTCTGCGGCTCGGGAGATTTGGTCTGCAACCACGGTTCGATTGACGCGTGCTGGGCATAAAAATTCGTCAGGTCAGGGATCAAGTCTTTGACCACCTTTTGATGCGGCAGCGGATAAATTTTCACAACCCCCTTCACCTCATCAAACCCTTTGGTGCAGGCCAGCGTGTTGGTGCCATCGATATTCATGGCGCATGACCCGCAAATTCCTTCGCGGCAGGACCGCCGGAATGTCAGGGTCGGATCGATCTCGTTCTTGATCTTGATCAGGCCGTCCAGGATCATCGGGCCGCAATCATCCAGATCGATGAAATAGGTATCGACCCGGGGGTTTTTGCCATCATCCGGGTTCCAGCGATAAATCTGAATTTCACGGATATTGCCGGCACCCGCTGGCGTCGGCCAGACCTGACCTTTTCCGATCCGGGAATTCTGGGGAAGCGAAAGTTCAACCATCTATCAATTCCTCTAATAAACCCGGGCTTTGGGGGCGATTCTTTTCGGGTCGATCCCGCCTTCATCCACATTGGTCAAAAGGTCAGTTCGCACCGGGCGGTAAGTGAGCTCCACTTTTCCGGTGTCGCTGACAGTCGCCAATGTGTGCTTGCGCCAGTTTTCATCGTCGCGCCCGGCAAACGGCCCGTCTTTGTAATCTTCGCGGGCATGCGCGCCCCGGCTCTCTTTGCGGGCCTCCGCGCCATGCACCGTTGTGGTGGCGCAGGCCATCAGGTTTTCAAGTTCCATGGTTTCCACAAGGTCGGAATTCCATACAAGCGAACTATCTGTGACCTTGAGGTCGGACAGGTCGTTCCAGGTCTCGCTGATGCGCGTGCAGCCCTGCGCAAGCGATTCCTGGGTACGGAACACGGCGGCATCTTCCTGCATAATTTTTTGCATCTTCAAACGCACTTCAGCGGTTGGCGCACTGCCCTTGGCATAGCGAAGGGCATCGAACCGGTTGACGATTTTATCGAGCGTGGCACTCGCCGCACGCGGTATTGCCGATTTGCGGTCCACCGTTTCACCAGCCCGGATCGCGGCGGCACGGCCAAACACCACCAGATCAATCAGCGAGTTTGAGCCAAGCCGGTTGGCACCATGTACCGAGGCGCAGGCTGCTTCGCCCACCGCCATCAGGCCAGGAACCACCTGGTCTGGAGATTTGTCGGTCGGATTCTGCACTTCGCCCCAATAATTGGTCGGGATGCCGCCCATATTATAATGCACGGTTGGCAGCACTGGAATCGGCTCTTTGGTCAGATCAACGCCGGAGAAAATCCGCGCTGATTCAGAAATACCAGGCAACCGCTCGGCCAAAGTCGCTGGATCAAGATGATCCAGATGCAGATAGATATGGTCCTTGTTGGGACCAACGCCGCGGCCCTCACGGATTTCCAGAGTTATGCAGCGCGACACCACATCGCGCGACGCCAGATCTTTAGCGGATGGCGCATAGCGCTCCATAAACCGCTCGCCTTCGGAATTGACCAGATAGCCGCCTTCGCCCCGTGCGCCTTCGGTAATCAGACAACCAGCACCATAAATCCCGGTCGGGTGAAACTGCACGAATTCCATATCCTGGAGCGGCAAGCCGGCGCGGATCACCATGCCGTTGCCATCGCCGGTGCAGGTATGGGCAGAGGTGCAGGAAAAATACGCGCGGCCATACCCGCCGGTTGCCAACACCACCATCTTGGCATTGAAACAATGCAGGGTCCCGTCATCAAGATTCCAGGCCAGAATACCGGTACAGGTATCGCCGTCCATGATCAGATCGATGGCGAAATATTCGATATAGAATTCTGCATTATGCCTGAGCGACTGGCCATACAGGGTATGCAGCATGGCGTGACCGGTCCGGTCAGCAGCAGCGCACGTACGCTGGACCGGCGGGCCATCACCAAAATTCATCATGTGGCCACCAAACGGCCGCTGGTAGATTTTGCCTTCTTCGGTGCGCGAAAATGGCACCCCGTAATGTTCCAGTTCGTAGACAGCCTTGGGGGCTTCGCGCGCCATATATTCCATGGCGTCATTGTCGCCAAGCCAGTCAGACCCCTTAACGGTATCGTACATATGCCATTGCCAGTTGTCTTCGCCCATGTTGGAGAGCGAAGCGGCGATCCCGCCCTGGGCTGCAACTGTGTGCGAGCGTGTCGGGAAAACTTTTGAGATACAGGCGGTTTTCAACCCCTGTTCCGCCATCCCCAAAGTTGCCCGCAATCCAGCGCCACCGGCACCAACAACAACAACGTCAAATTCGTGATGAACAATATCGTAAGCCAATGATCAGCCCCCAAAATTTATCTTGAGAAGCGCAAAGACCGCGCTCAGGCCAACCAGCGAGCAGAAAAATCCGTTGCTGATCAACAGCAAAATTTTCTTTCCCTCGCCATGAATATAGTCTTCGATCACAATCTGCATGCCGAGCCACATATGATAGGTGACGCTGGCAATTCCGAGCAACATAAGAACYGCCACAAATGGCGATCCRAGMAGCGCGACAACYTCGCTATGGGATGCGCCTGTGAGCGTAACAACCAAAAACAGAAACAGGATAACAAGCGGCACATTGGCGATTGCCGTTACCCGCTGTTGCCAGAAATGGCCGGTGCCATTCTTGGCGGACCCGAGACCGGCGACCCGGCTGCCAGGTGTGCGCATAGTCATCACATGCTCCCCTTTGCCCAATAGGCGATAACCCAAAGCAGAATTGTCAGCACAATGGATGCCACAAGCGACCATCTGGAAAGCGCCATCCGCGATGCTTCACTGAACCCGCGCCCAGTATCCCAGACGAAATGGCGCAAGCCCCCAAACATATGGTGCAGCAACGTCCATGTGTAGCCAAACAGCACCAGGCGGCCAAACCAGCTGGCAAAAAATCCGTTGACGAAATCAAAATACGTCGCACCGGTCGCAGCCGCCATCAACCACCAGACAAGCAGCAAGGTTCCGAAATAAAGCGCGACCCCGGTGATGCGGTGAACGATGGACATAACCATCGTGAATATTGGTTTGTAAATCTGGAGATGGGGCGATAGAGGGCGGTTATCTGAAACAGATTTCCCGGACATATTTCGGCCTCCCGATTCGGCAATAATTTCGCACCTGTTTGTAATCCTTCTACAGAGCCGCAGACGAAAACGCAAACTCGTCAGTATGTTGTTGCTGGGCCCAATTTTATCGCCACAATCAAGATTTCCGGATCATCGCGATCCAATAATCCAGGTCAAGAATAACACCATCCGCATAGCCGCCTTCGACAGGGCCTGGAAACGAACCGCATGGCACATCCTTGGTGGCAAATGTTCTGACCCGAAGCGCCCCGATATCGTCACGACCCGGCAGTTCGGCCTTGCCGATAATTTCAGACCAGGCAAAAACCGTATCACCGGCAAATAACGGCGCCACATGGCGGCCGCCATTGATCGCCRTGATCTGGGACCCGTTGCCAAGCCCGTTGAACGACAGAGCGCGGGCCAGCGACATAACATGCCCGCCATAGATCAGCCGCTTGCCACCAGCCACGGCACTTTCATCAAAATGCACCCTGGCCGTGTTCTGCCAAAGGCGCGTGGCCATCATGTGCTCGGCCTCACTGATGGTCACCCCGTCCACGTGGTCGATCTGTTCGCCTATCGCATAGTCACCCAACCGGTGCGGCTCTCCGGCCAGAGAGAAGTCGTAGTTGGTGAAATTCAGCCCCGAGGGAATGGCCAGTTGCTCTAGGTCCAGAACTGCGTTCAGCTTCGGCACCACAGTCGGCGGGGCCGGGGCCGACAGATCGCCTTTGCGCACCATCACCCAGCGGACATAACTCAACACCACTTCTTCGCTCT
>JAESRU010000021.1 GCA_016764455.1 Hyphomicrobiales bacterium
AAAAACAATAAGTCAATCCGTGGAAGTTATCTAGGAACCCAATGAAAAATTTAAAATTTCTCCGGACTTAAAATATGCCAAATAAGAATGATCCACATTTTGACGAATTTGATTGTGGCAATGTTTTCAAATCGACCTTGGAATCTCTTCTTCGGGGAGACCCTGTATTATATCCGTCGCGCGCGCCATAGTGAACTGAGACAGGGCAGCGCCTATATTTTGCCATTGATCCCACTGTTTAGAAACTTCTTCCAGCGTCAGTTCTTTTTCATCAAATATGGGCTCAGAATATCCTTTCTTGAAACTGGCCATTAGAGGCAACTTTATCTTAGCCCTTGCGGGGGCGTCTTTGGTTGTCTCGCCCTCTAATGAAACAGTCATGTGCATAATGCTGTTTCGAAAATCTGCAGCATTCTTGATGTTCGCTTTCAATTCCAACCATTCTTTTATGATGTTTTCATTTTCGCCATAGCGTGCCGTCATTGCCGCATTGAGCATTTTCATTTTAGGCTCATAGGTGCGAAATGAATTAAAAACATCTCTGTAAGTCTTGGATTGCCCAATGCAACAACCTGATATTGAAATATAAAAAAGGTTTGCCATGCTATCTTCCATTTGGGTCCATTCAGATGCGATTTCTCCCACTTTTTGGTAGAGTGCGGCTGTTGCATCTTCTGCGCCTTTTCCTGGATAAGTAGTGCTCATTTCATTACCTCGGCAATATGGCTATCATTTTTGCTACCTTCAACGAATGTGTCAGCTTTCCCCTACATCTAGTATGAAAACTCGCTGGCTCAGGCTGGAATGTCATTTTCTGTCTGTAAACAGTGATTTTTGTCAGGACATTGTGTCAATCATTCCGTCGTTTCCGTCGCTATTATTTTGTATAGACGAGGCCCAAAACAATTTGAGTTGTTATGAGAAACAACAGTTTTTTCCGTCGTTGAAAATTTGTAACCCATTGAAAAATAACAATTTACAAAGGACTTCTAATCCGCAGGTCGCACGTTCGAATCGTGCCGGGGTCGCCAAACTTCAGCGCGACCTACAATCTCATTACAAAACAGCAGACAAAGCCCAGAAGACGGCGGCGGCCATAATTGCTGTGGCAGGTACTGTGATGAACCATGCGGCTATGATGGTGATGAAATGTGCGCGGCGCACTAGCTTGCGAACGCGAGCGTCCTTGCGCGCAACCGGTGCCGGGCTTGCGGAGCTGTCGGTGCCCTTGTTTTGCTTTCTACTGAGTACATAGTCCCGCCTGCGGGTGCTGTGTGTTGTATAATATTCCCGGAAAAATCCGACACCAAAAATGGCCCCGACTGCGATATGAGTTGAACTGACGGGCAAACCCAGAGCGGATGCGAAAATTACCGTGATGGCCGCTGAGAGCGCCACACAGAAAGCGCGCATGGGGTTCATGCGGGTAATTTCAGCGCCCACCAACCGGATCATCCGGGGGCCGAACAAAAACAAGCCAAGGCTGATACCAACTGCGCCAATCACCATTACCCAGATTGGAATAACGACACGTGTCGCAATTTCCCCGGATTGGACTGAATGCAAAATAGCCGCGAGTGGGCCAACCGCGTTGGCTACGTCATTGGCGCCGTGGGCAAATGAGAGCAGGGCGGCAGAACAAATCAACGGCAGGCGAAACAGGATGCGCAAGGATTCGTTGCGATTATCTAGCCCTTCGGACATTTTCCGGACCCATGGCCTGAGCAGGACAACGGCCCCAACAAAAACCCCGATGCCGATCATCAGAACAGTTACCCAATCTGGTTGCCAGACCCGCTTGAGACCCTTCACCGCCAGATAACAAGTAAAGACCGAAGCCATGATCGCWATCAATATTGGGAGCCAGCGTCTGGCGGCAGCAATTTTGTCATCCTGGTAGATGATGTTGATCTTGATGAAAGCCAAAAACAGCGCAGCWATTAGTCCGCCAAGGAAAGGTGAAATCACCCAACTTGCTGCAATCTTTCCCATGGTCACCCAATTGACCGCCTCAAAACCAACGGCCGCGATCCCTGCGCCCATAACGCCGCCTACAACAGAATGGGTGGTRGATACCGGCGCACCCACATACGTTGCGAGATTTACCCAGACCGCAGCAGCGAGCAACGCCGCCATCATGGCCCAGACGAAAATCTGGCTATCGGGGACAAGTGAAGGGTCGATGATGCCCTTGGAAATTGTCGCAACCACATCGCCACCAGCGATCAAGGCGCCGGCGCTTTCAAATACCGCAGCAATTACCAAAGCACCCATTAGCGTGAGGGCGCGCGAGCCAACAGCAGGCCCTACATTATTCGCCACATCGTTGGCGCCAATATTCAGCGCCATATAGCCGCCAAGCATTGCGGCAACGATGATGAATACAAAATTTGGTTGAGGTCCGACGGTAATACTGGCGAAAATACCAGCCAGGGCCAGAAACAGGATGCCGATGCCAACGGCAAAAACAGGACGCGCAGACGACAGAACCGCCGCATTGACTTCCGCCAATTTGGTAAGGTCTTTGTCCAGTGTTTCTTTACGCAATTCTACGCCTGGGTCATCCGACTGATTGTCATTTTCTGACATATCTTCCTCTCCGGACCTGCCTGTTTTCAATTAAATATTAGCTGATTTATTCTGTCGTGACACACCTCGACAGAAGATTTTCTGTGCATAGTTGATTCGAAGATGCCCGCACACAAATTTTACAAGTGTATCCAAACTATTCGACCAGGTTTGCTCTGCGTCCTTGATCAAAATCAACAGATGAAAAAAAATTCAAGTCGAATCAATTTTTCAGGTGTTTCACAACACGGTCAGACAATTCATGTGATCCCGATGGAAACGCATTGGAGAAAGCCGCGAGGGTATCGWTTGAACCCAGATCCCACCATTGGGAGGAAAACGGAACCATCGCAGCAACCTTGGTTTTCTCCATGAGAGCGTGATCCAGGGAAATGGACGGAAAGACGGTGCTTTCTTCGATATCCAATACTATTTCGCTGCCAATTCGCGTTGACTGCCGCTCGAACTGCGTTGATTTGTTGAGAACACGCTCGGCTATATCCAGTAAATCGCGCGCCAACAGTCTGAATTGTTGCAATATGACGGCAGGCTTGCACACGAAAATGCCGCTGTTCCAAAAATAATCGCCATCTTTAAGATATCGCCGCGCTGTTTCGGCGTCTGGTTTTTCCAAGAATGTCCGAATTTTAGAGGCGCCCGGAGCAATATCTGTAAGACCATCGCCAAGCGCAATATATCCGTATGCGGTATCGGGCCTTAGCGGTTTTATGCCAAATGTGACCAAATATCCGTGCGCAGCGAGTATGCATGCAGTTTGAATGTCTGCGTGGAAGGCATCATTGTCCAACACCACGTGATCGCTTGGCATAATGGCCAAAATGGCGTCGGGAGAATAGTGCGCTGCCCAAAGTGAGGCAATGGCGACTGACGGGCCGGTATTTCGACAGGCAGTTTCGAGCAGCAAAGAGGCTTTTGAATTGTTGCCAATAGCATGCTTGATCAGGTCACTGTTTTGAACATTCCCCACGATCAACGGTGGCAGAATGTTGTCGCCTGATGGCAACCGTTTCAACGTACGCTGAAACAAGCTGTTTGGCGGGGTCCCGAACATTTCAACAAATTGTTTTGGGCATTCAGGCGTCGAGAGCGGTGCCAGTCGTTTGCCTCCACCACCACAAAGAATGACCGGCAATATTGTTGCGGGCATGGTTAGATTGACTATTTGGTGCCAAACATTCGGTCGCCGGCATCGCCAAGCCCTGGAACAATATAGCCGTGCTCGTTTAAGCGTTCATCCAGCGCACCGGTATAAACTTTGACGTCCGGATGGGCTTTATAAAGAGCTTCAACGCCTTCCGGCGCTGCCAACAGGCAGACCATGCGGATATTCCGGGCGCCAGCTTGCTTGAGGCGGGTCAGGGCTGCACTGGCAGAATTTGAAGTGGCCAGCATCGGGTCAACAACAATGCAGGTTCGATCCGCCATATTCACAGGAAGTTTGAGATAATATTCGACCGCCTGAAGCGTTTTTGGGTCGCGGTAAAGCCCTACATGGCCAACGCGGGCGGAGGGGACCAAATCCAGCAAACCATCCAGTAATCCGTTGCCGGCGCGGAGAATGGAAACAAAAACCAGCTTCTTGCCCTTGAGGACAGGGGCTTCCATTTCCTGCATCGGCGTTTCGATTGCTTTTGTGGTGAGCGGCAAATCATGCAGCACTTCGTATCCAAGCAGCAGGCTGATTTCCCGCAGCAACTGGCGAAAAGTAGCCGATGGCGTGCTTTTTTCGCGCATCAGCGTGAGTTTGTGCTGCACTAGCGGATGATCGATAATTACCAAATTGTCACTCATTGCAGTTTACCTTTCAAAGTCTATCGCCCAAAATATTTTTTTCTAAAATACCGTACCGTCTGCTGCTATCGCAATGGGAGAACCGCCATTGCTGCGTTTTTTCTGAGCGATTTCACGCCCCGCCGCCCAGCTTCCAGCTTCAAGAACACTTGCAAGCGGCATCTGTGTCTCGTTCAGGCCAAGCTTGTCCCGAACTTTTGCCGCGAGGCCATCCAGCAGCGCCACGGTTAGCGCCCGCCATTCGATAATGACATTGCTGTCTGGTGCGTGAATGTCGGTGAGAATGGACGGGGCTTTTGGCGTGATAATTCCATAATCCACAAAAAGACCGCCGTTTCGATATTCGGCGAGCCCGGTTAATCCATTTACATCCACGATTTTGATCCCGGCTTCCTGGAGCGGTTCGATCAGGGAATAAGCCAACCATTGGGAGAGTTTGTGAAACGGGATATAGCCATCCGGGATATCGTTACCCGCTGCCTGATCATGTCGCCACGTGTCACCAAGACAAATGCCATCGAGAACGAGACGGTCCGGCCAGATCGGACCAAGTGCCAAAAGCAGGGCAATAAGAATTTCTCGTGCTGGCAAAATGTTGTTGTTGGCCTTCGCCCGCAAATAATCAAACAGATTTCCAGGTCGCGGTATTTCGCCTGGGAAATAATCAGKTGCGTCCAAAATCCGCTTGCCCAACGCYGAAAGAAGTGCGGCACGCCCACCCAACCCGGTAAGGGGATTGTCTGATGTGACCTGAAATGCGCTGGCAAGATTGGTTTCAGTTAATCCAGAAAGAGTTTCCGCGCTGGCATAGGCGTTGGCCGCAGAAAATAGTCCTTGGTCAAACATTTCAAGACTGGCAATCGCAAGCCCTTCTGAGCGGGCAAATATTTTTCCGGTTTTGTCGCGGTATTGCCATTTCGCACCAGCTCCCGCATCGAGCAAAACACTGGTAATTGCCAGATCAAATTTGGCGCGGGCTTTTTCATGCTTGTCTTGGATTTTGGAAAAAATCGGCTTTGACCGATCCATACCGTCAACCACAAAATGCCGCCACCGGGCATGGAACGGCACCTTGTGATCAGGAAACCGGGCTTGCAGCAGCGCGACCACATGCTCACTTGCGTCTTTCAGCAACTCTTCCCGYACGCYAAAATTACGCAATTTGTCGTTACGCGCCAAATCCAGAAAATGATGGGCCCGTTGGCGAACGGCGTCAGGCGTCAGGATTTTTAACGCTGCAGCATTGTCTTCCAGAATTATGGGCGGGCTAATAGTCGTCAAGGTTCCGCCCCTTGGTGTCGGTCAGGTCTTTTTTCGATGGGGATTCCTCGCCGGTGAAATACCCGGCGGCTTTCTTGGCATCCATCTCCACATTGGCGTCAGATGGAATTAATTCATCCGGGATAGGAACCCGCTCGCCAATCTCAATTCCCTGGCGCACCAATGCATCGTGTTTCATATCGCTCATGGACATGAATCGGTCGATGCGTTTGATCCCAAGCCAGTGGAACACGTCCGGCATCAATTCCTGGAACCGCATGTCCTGGACCCCGGCCACGCATTCGGTGCGCTCAAAATACGTGTCGGCGGTATCGCCACCTTTTTGGCGTTTGCGGGCATTGTAGACAAGGAATTTGGTAACTTCGCCAAGCGCGCGGCCTTCCTTGCGGTTGTAAACCACAAGTCCAGTGCCGCCTGATTGCGCCATCTTTACACATTCTTCGACGCCATGCGTCAGGTATGGGCGACAGGTGCAGATATCTGACCCGAAAACATCCGAGCCGTTGCATTCGTCATGCACCCGGCAGGCGACTTTAACCAAAGGGTCAGTCAGGCCGGCAATGTCACCAAAGACATAAACCGTCATACCGCCAATGGGTGGCAGAAACACTTCACGATCAGGACGCGTCACAAGTTCAGGGAACATGCCGCCGGTATGTTCAAACAGATTGCGGCGCAATTCACTCTCAGCAATCTCGAACCGCGCAGCGATGCCGGGCAAATGCCACACTGGTTCAATGGCAATTTTGGTGACGCTCACATCGCCATTTTCCAGCAAAGTAACCCCGTCAGGTATCAAGCGACCTGATCGCACGGCGTCGTCAAATTCCGGCATGTTGATGCGCGCCCGGGTGATCGCAATTGAGGGGCGAATGTCGATCCCCTGGGTAATCAGATCTCCNAAAACATCCACGACCAAATGGCCCCACGGATCAATCGATACAATCCGGTTTGGTTCACTCCATTGCGAATAGGGGCCAATTTTATTGGTCGGGCTGGTATTGGTCAGATCAGCTTTATGTTCCGGGTCAAGCGTACCGGCGGCGACCGCAAGGGCGCGATAGATCGAATAGCTGCCGGAATGGGAGCCAATAACATTTCGGTCTTCGGCGTTTGTAAGTGTGCCGATAACAGGACCACGTTTTATCGGGTCCGGGTTTCCCCAATCCAGGGGATAAGCGTGTTTCTGGTCTCGTGGCGGATGCGACGTTAAAACAATATGCTTTGCAGATTCTACTTTATTGGCCGTCATAATACCCCTCCGGAATTGGACGGAAACGACCAGTAGAGTGTCAAATTGTCGTCAGGTCAATGAATCTGTTGCCGAGGAAATATCAACGCGCGCGAAAAACACGTTGCCAGATTGTGCCGCCAACATATCGTGCCCCAACAAAATAGCCGATGATGAGTGCAAAAACCAAAAGCGCAGGCATGCCGTTTAACTGAAACCCGTTTTCAGTTAGCCCGCCAGTGAACCGGGCCACTAAATAGCCAAATACACTAAAGCTGGTCACTAAATCAAAAATAAAGGCAAAAACTTTGCGYCACGTAGAAATTTTTACAGGTTCATCAGTCATGAYTACTCCATTCTGCCAAGGGGCTTGGTAAACAAAAATTAATTAAACAAATACCTGAATCCGATCGTTCCCACATGAAGCAGGTCAGGCCCAGAAATTGCTGTCAGGRTATTGGRGCCAATGACGGACGTGAATTTTGTGGAAGATACGCCAACCGCTGTATATTGCGCTGTCAGTTCCAGATTGTGGGCGACGGGATAATTGAAGCCGGCCAAAAGACAAACAACATACGCTGTGTCGCTATCGTTAATATGAAACGGACTTGCGGTTGGACCCAGATTGTTCATTGTCATGCGGACAATACCTGCACCGACACCCGCAAATAAACGTGTGCCACTATCAAACTTGGCAAAATCGTATCGTAAATTTGAAAAAATTCCGATTGTATCTGCAGAGCCTGTAGTGGGCACGGTCAGCCCCGCATTCGGGTTCTCGACAAATCCTGCAATGTTTGTAATCGTGGGTGAAAATCCATGGGAATAGCTGAGCTTGATTTCGCTATGGAGTCGGTCGTTGAAATAATATCCGCGGATCAGGTCAATAATAATGCCTGCATCAAATTCTAAGCTTTGGATGCCAGAGGATGCGGGCCCAGCGGTGTTGGAAATATTTGAAATTCTTGCTTGTGGGAACGGAGCCCCAAATTGCAGGGAATAATATGAATACCCGGTCCGGTCGTCGGGCATGAATGCTTCATCGGCGCGCGCATGCGAGGGCAGGGCGTTGAACAATATCCCTGCTGACAACATGCAAAGGCGTTTCATARTCCGGCATGYACTCATATCAAGACTCCATGCAATCCAGTCCGGTTGCAGCAACAATCGTGTTTTACAAAAAACCATGATTCACGCAGGGATACAATCTGGGCTGTGTACGGAATAAAATTCCGCGGCTCTTATGGTCTATGTATTTTTGTCAGAAACCACGAGCACCGCGACACCGATCAGCGTCAACGACCCGCCGCCAATTGTCGTCCAGGTCAAATGATCCCCGAGAAAAATTACACTTTCAATTGTGACCACGATTGGTAGCAACAATAAAAACGGCGCCACTTTATTGACAGGGAACCTCCCCAATAGGTTGTACCAGGTTGCGTACCCAATCGCGGTCATGAAAAAGGCCATATAGACAACGGCGATCCAAACTTCCGAGCCTGCATTTTTGATGGCTTCGATCTGATTGTCTTCAAATAACCAAGAAGCGAAGAACATTTGCGGTGTCGCAAAAACGGTAATCCAGGTGATYAGAACAAAGCCACCAACATTTCCCAATTTACGCACAAGAACCTGTCCCAGAGACCAGGCAATGGCGCCGCCAAGTACCAACATGATAGCAAACTCGTTGCCATTTAGACGTGGTTCACCGGCAATGACGGCAACACCCGCAAATGCGAGCAACATGCCGAAYGCCATTCTGAGGTTGATCCGTTCCTTCAGCAAAAGCGCCGCCAGCAATGCACAAAGCGGGCCYTCSGTCTGGACAATGAWTCCSGCCGTTGGCGCGTCGAGATATTTCAACCCGGTGAAGGTCAAGGCATATTGAATTGTCGCTGAAATGATMGAGATCAGAAAGATTTGTTTTAGCAAGTGGACAGGAGGTTTGAAAAACCACACGAGCACAAATGATGTCAGGGCAAAGCGCAGYGCCATCAACAGGATCGGTGGGAAATCATCAAGCGCGACTTTGGCCAGGACAAAGCCGGTCGCCCACAATAACGGGACGCTCAACGCCATGAGAATATCGAGAGGCCGCATTTTTCAGACCTACGTGCAGGTCATCACGAAGTGCCGTCCCGACATTCAGCAAGCTTCCTGAATCCGGCTTCCAGATCAGCAATAAGGTCTGCTGGACTTTCAAGCCCGATATGGAAACGCAGGGCAGGGCCTTTATTATTCCAGTCGGAAATGGAGCGATAACTGCCCGGATCAAACGGGATCGCGAGGCTTTCATATCCGCCCCAGGAAAATCCAAGGCCAAAAAGCGCCAATTCATCAAGGAAAGCTGCGACACAGTCGTCGCCAACCGGATTGAGAATAACGGAAAACAATCCCGACGAGCCTTTGAAATCTCGTTTCCAGAGTCCATAGCCGGGATTGCTGGGTAAACCCACATGCATCACTTCGGCAATTTCGGGCCGCTTTTCCAACCATGCCGCAATTTCAAGGGCAGAGGCCATATGTTGTTTTAAGCGTAATTCCATGGTGCGCAATCCGCGCAGCGCAAGAAAAACTTCTTCCGTTCCAGCACACATTCCAAGAGCGGCATTATACTTTTTCAAAAGCGGCCAGGCGCGCTCATTCGCGGTTGCTGCGCCAAGCATAATATCGGCATGGCCACCCATATATTTAGTGCCAGCCTGGACCGTAATATCCACGCCAAAATCCAGAGCTTTGAAAAAAATCGAAGTCGCCCATGTGTTGTCCAGAATTGTATATATGTCTCTCGCGCCTTCATGGGCCTTGGCAGCTTTCACCAGAGCGGGAACATCCTGCATCTCCATAGTCTGTGATCCTGGAGCCTCAAGGTAGAGGATGCGGGTATTTTCGCGCATCAATTTTGAAATATCCGCCCCGATCAAGGGATCGTAATATTCAACTTCGATCCCGAACTTGGTAAGCATCTTGTCCGCGAAACGCCGGGTCGGACGATAAACACTGTCAGTGATCAAGATATGATCCCCGGCTTCCAGTAGGGCCAATAGCGAAATGGTGATGGCACCCAGACCGGAGGGGGTTAAAATTGTACCCGTTCCATTCTCTAACTCTGTGACCAGGTCGGATAGCGAATCTGTAGTTGGCGTGGCGCGTCGTCCGTAAGTGTATTTTRCATTYTGMGATTTCWACTGATTGGTATCTTCAAACAACACAGTGGACCCCCGATAAACCGGGGTATTCACAAAGCCGAAATGATCGCGCGTCGTCCGTCCGCTATGTGCAAGCTGTGTCGCAGTATCAAGTGATTTAGGTGTCATGCTTTTTTCTCAATTATTCTTGGATTGGTGAGAACCTTAAGCACGAAACTGTTGGAAATGCGAAAAAAAATGAATACGAATTTACATTGTTTCAGAAACACTTGGTCTTGCACTTGACGGGGCGCTCTATTTCGCCTTTTCTGGATTTCAGAACCTCAAAATAAAAATTGGTTTTGAGGAAATCCCCTTGAACGGTTTTGTACCGCTCAAATTCATTGCGTCAGGCGCCCAATAGGGAGGGAGCCGGGGGCGATTAGTGTCGCTGAAATATTCAGGGGCATTAAGCGTTTTTGTCTGTTCTGTAACGAAAGAAGGTAAGATATGAAGAAAATTATTCTTCCAGTATTGTTTGGTATGGCAGCGATGGGCGTTTCCGCTCCATCCGCATCCGCAAATACCCTTGATGATGTCAAGGCGAAGGGCTTTGTTCAATGTGGTGTTAGCCAGGGGCTTCCTGGTTTCTCAAACACCAATGACGCCGGCGACTGGACCGGCCTCGACGTTGATGTTTGCCGCGCTGTAGCGGCTGCTGTTTTCGGCGATGCCGACTTGGTGAAATACACCCCGCTGTCAGCCAAAGAGCGTTTYRCTGCWYTGSMATCKGGYGAAATTGATGTGCTTTCGCGCAACACCACCTGGACAATGAGCCGTGACACTTCACTTGGTTTGAACTTCACTGGCGTCAACTATTATGACGGCCAGGGCTTCATGGTCCGTAATTCTCTTGGTGTAACCAATGCGCTTCAACTTGATGGCGCATCCGTTTGTACCCAGACCGGCACCACGACCGAACTCAATGTCGCTGACTATTTCCGCTCCAATAACATGGATTATGAAATTGTTGCTTTTGAGAAGGCAGACGAAGTTGTCCAGGCTTATGATTCAGGTCGTTGTGATGTTTACACCACTGACGCCTCTGGCCTTTATGCTCAGCGCATCAAACTGACAAACCCTGGTGAGCATTCGGTTCTTCCGGAAATCATTTCAAAAGAGCCACTTGGCCCTGTTGTCCGTCATGGCGATGACCAATGGCTGGATATCGTGAAATGGTCCTTGAACGCAATGATCAACGCTGAAGAAATGGGYRTCAMMAGCGCMAAYGTTGATGAAATGCGCRATGGTRACRAYCCYGSCATCAAGCGTMTGCTTGGTACCGAAGGTGCATTTGGTGAAGCGATCGGYSTCAGCAATGACTGGGCCTAYAACATCATCAARCWGGTCGGCAATTATGGCGAAATTTTTGAMGCCAATGTTGGTCCTGACACACCGCTGGGCATTTCCCGCGGCATCAATGCTCTTTGGACGAATGGTGGTCTGCAATACGCACCGCCAATCCGCTAGAGATTGACAATTCTCCGCCTCGGGATTTTCCCGKGGCGGTTTTTTATATAGACTGAAATACAAGTATTCTGATCATCAGGTGGAAGATGCCGGGAAACGGCGCAAAACCTGATTAAAAATCTCGAGGGGCGAGAAATGGCTGCACAAAAGCCTGTTGGGGGTGGCGCTGAAACTGCGCGCGTTTCACTTCTTTACGATCCAAAAGTCCGCGCACTGGTTGCTCAGGTAGCGCTTGTCCTGCTGGTTATCTGGTTGGGTTATTCGATGGTAAATAATACCCTCGTCAACCTTGAAAGGCAGCAAATTGCTTCCGGTTTTGGCTTTCTGGGAACAACCGCAGGCTTCAGCATCGCGCCTTCGCTAGGAACCTTTATCGTCGATTATGCCGAAGATTCCAGTTATGGCGCAGCCTTCTATGTGGGTTTGTTCAATACCCTGTTGGTGGCGTTTATTGGAATTATTCTGGCGACCATATGGGGCTTTATCCTCGGCGTCGCGCGGTTATCCAATAACTGGGTTATCGCCAAACTTTCCATGGTTTATATCGAGACTTTGCGCAACGTGCCGTTGTTGCTGCAAATTTTCTTCTGGTATTTTGCCGTTCTTCGCAGTCTTCCCAGTCCAAAAGATAGCGTAGAATTTGGCGCAAACATTGTCCTCAATACCCGAGGATTGTTCATGCCACGACCGCTTCCCGAGGCAGGCTTCGGTTGGGTCGGCATTGCAATCCTGATCGGATTGGTTGCTACATTTTTTGTCCAACGCTGGGCCCATCAACGCCAGGAAGCAACGGGTGAGCAATTCCCCGTATTCTTGACCGGTGTTGGCCTGATACTCGGGTTCCCGCTTGTTGTATTCCTTATTCTGGGTATGCCGCTTGATTGGCAAATTCCTGAATTGCGCGGGTTCAATTTCCGCGGTGGGATGGTCATCATTCCTGAGTTTATGTCCCTGCTATTGGCGTTGGTATTGTACACCTCCACCTTTATTGCAGAGATCGTCCGCGCCGGCAYTCTGGCCGTCAGCCACGGACAATCTGAAGCTGCACACGCCCTTGGGGTTCGGTCCGGCCCAACACTTCGCCTGGTGGTTATTCCCCAGGCTTTGCGGGTCATTATTCCGCCGTTGACCAGCCAGTATTTGAAYYTGACKAARAAYTCYTCYCTGGCTGTKGCSATTGCSTAYCCGGAYCTSGTGTCAGTATTTGCCGGAACGGTGCTCAATCAAACCGGGCAAGCGGTGGAAATTCTAATGATCACTCTGGCGGTTTATCTCGTGATATCAATTGTCACGTCCGTTTTGATGAACTGGTACAACGCCAAAATGGCGTTGGTGGAAAGGTAAGGAGAGACCCATGAGTAATTCAACACTTTCCTTCGTCCGCACGACTTTGGAAGTCGAAAAGGAACCACCAGCGTCTACAGTCGGCGTTTTGGGTTGGGTGCGGAAAAACCTGTTTTCAGGCTGGCTCAATACAGCATTGACCCTGTTTGCGCTTTATCTGGTCTGGATCATTGTCCCGCCAATTTTGAATTTTGTTTTCTTTGATGCCATCTGGACTGGCGAGGATGGCAGTTATTGTCGGCATCAGAACAATCGGGGTTTGATCCCGGATGACACGCCAATCGGAGCCTGTTGGGCATTCGTTGATGCCAAATTCGGCCAGTTCATATATGGACGCTACCCGGCTGACGAGCGCTGGCGTGTCAATATTGTCTTCTTCATGATGGCGATCGGTACAATCACCCTGGCAATTCCATCGCTCCCGTACAAAAAATGGAATGCCATCTTTATGTTGGTGATTTTCCCGATCCTGGCATTCTTCTTGCTGGTTGGCGGTTATTTTGGCATTGCCCACGTGGAAACACCACTTTGGGGCGGTCTGCTGGTAACTCTGGTTGTAGCAATTACCGGGATCGTGGTTTCGCTTCCCTTGGGAGTTGTATTCGCTCTCGGGCGACGTTCCGAAATGCCAGTGGTTCGTTTGGTGTCGATTATCTTCATTGAATTCTGGCGCGGTGTCCCTCTGATTACCGTATTGTTCATGGCCAGCGTCATGCTGCCCTTGTTCCTTCCAGAGGGCGTTACGTTTGACAAATTGATGCGCGTGCTAATCGGCGTGGCGCTCTTCTCCGCGGCCTATATGGCGGAAGTGGTGCGCGGCGGCTTGCAGGCAATTCCGAAGGGCCAGTATGAAGGTGCGCAGGCATTGGGGCTTCCTTATTGGAAGACCATGAACCTTATTATCCTGCCTCAAGCCCTCAAGCTGGTTATTCCGGGTATCGTCAATACCTTTATCGGTTTGTACAAAGATACGACCCTTGTGTTGATCGTTGGTCTTTTTGATCTGTTGGGCGCCATTCAGTTGAGCTTTACCGATCCGAAATGGTCCACACCAGGGACCAGCCATACGGGCTATGTTTTTGCCGCAATCGGATTTTTCATTTTTTGCTTCAGTATGTCGCGCTATTCCATTTTCATGGAAAACCGCCTGCATACCGGACACAAGCGTTAGGGGATAAGAGATGGCCAGACAAGCAACCAAAAAGACTGCCAAAGCGCCTGCGAAACGCGCGACCGCAGCAAAAACCACTCGTGCCAAAAAAGCACCTGCAAAGGCTGCCAAGAGCAAATCATTGGTGTCCGATGAGGTCGCTATCGAAATCACCGATATGGACAAATGGTACGGCGATTTCCATGTCTTGAAGGGSATTAGTCTGAAAGTCATGAAGGGCGAACGGATCGTGGTCTGTGGCCCGTCCGGGTCSGGTAAATCTACCATGATCCGTTGCATCAACCGRCTKGAAGAACATCAAAGCGGGCGCATCGAAGTTGACGGTATTGAACTGACCAACGATCTTAAAAAGATCGATGAAATCCGTCGAGAAGTCGGCATGGTGTTTCAGCATTTCAACTTGTTCCCGCATCTGACGATCCTGGAAAATTGCACCCTGGCACCGATCTGGGTACGCAAAATGCCAAAAGCGGAAGCTGATGCTATCGCCATGGAATATCTGGAAAAGGTTCGAATTCCAGAACAAGCCAATAAATACCCAGGGCAACTTTCTGGTGGTCAGCAGCAGCGTGTGGCAATCGCCCGGTCGTTGTGCATGAGCCCACGTATCATGTTGTTTGATGAGCCAACGTCAGCGCTTGATCCTGAAATGATCAAGGAAGTGCTGGACGTGATGGTTGATCTGGCGGAAACCGGCATGACCATGATTGTTGTGACCCATGAAATGGGGTTTGCACGCCAAGTGGCAAACCGTGTGATCTTCATGGATGAAGGCCAGATTATCGAACAGAATGAGCCGGAAGCGTTCTTCACCAAGCCGAAGCACGCGCGGACCAAGTTGTTCCTGAGTCAGATCCTGCACTAGCAGAAAAATTTTCAGGAAAACTGCAAGCAAAGAATTCAGGGTCGGCTATTCAGCTGGCCCTTTTTCTATTGCGAGGTCTTCACGTGATCCCCACTCGGTCCAGGAACCGTCATAGAGGCCTGCATTGCGGTGGCCGAGCTCTTCAAGGGCCAAAGACAGAATGGCAGCGGTAACGCCGGACCCACAACTGGTGACGATTGAGCCAGATAAATCCACACCGGCACTTGTGAAAATACTTTTTAGTTCATCAACGCTTCGCAATGTCCGGTCTTCGTTTAGCAAGGTGCCAAAGGGGACATTGCGGGCACCAGGGATATGCCCTGCACGCAATCCTTGTCTTGGTTCCGGCGCGTCGCCGCAAAAGCGTGCCGCTGCGCGGGCATCCACGATTTGGGTTTTTCTGTTCCCGGTAATTTCGACAATATCGTCCACATCGCGCACCATGAGCATATTTCGCCGGGCGGTGAAATGGCGTTCCTGACGCTGGACCGGACCAGAATCAAGCGGCAATTCAGCCTCCAGCCATTTCGGGAATCCACCATCAAGCAAGGTTACGTCATCGGCCCCCATAACCCTGAACATCCACCAGACGCGGGCGGCTGAGAACATGCCGACGCTGTCGTAAATGACAATGCGTTGCCCGTCACCGATGCCAAGCTTGCGAACTTTGGACGAAAATTTCGCATTGTCCGGAAGCATGTGGGGGAGGTTGCTCGCACTATCGGAAATATCCTCAATATCGAAAAATACAGCGCCTGGAATATGCTGTTCCAGATATTCGGCGCGTGGATCACGTTTTTCAGTGGGCAAATGCCAAGACGCATCAACAATTACCACATCAGGCGCGTCAAGATGCTCTTTGAGCCATGCGACATTCACTAGATTTTCGGTCTTTTTCATAAGCAAGTTCCCCTAAACCAATGCAATACGAACGCGCCTGTTTTGGCGTCCCTTTTTTTCTATTTTCTTAATAAGCACAGGGCCTATTTCTCCAGTGGAACGGACATGGGTGCCGCCACAAGGTTGAAGATCAACATTGTCGCCAATGCGCAGCAACCGAATTCTTCCGGACCCTCTGGGCGGTTGCACCGACATGGTTTTCACCAATTCAGGATTGGCGTCCAGTTCTTCGTCAGTAATCCATTCTGTAGAGAGCTGGTGGTCTGCAGATACCAGCGTCATCAACTTTGTCGTCAATTCTTCTTTATCAGCAAGACTGGCATCTTGAATGTCGAAATCCAGCCGTCCGGTTCCATCGCTAACCGATCCACCGGTTACGGGATAGGGCAGGATCGCTGAGAGCAGATGCAAGGCAGTGTGAATGCGCATGCGCGGGTGGCGAATGTCCCAATCAATTTCGCATTTGATCCGGTCGCCGACGGTCAATTTGCCGTCAATGGGCGCAGTCGGGACATGGATAATTGTTTGGCGGTCTTCGTCGTAAACACTTGTGGCAATCTCGATGCGTTCGCCTGAAGGTGTGGTCAGCCATCCACTATCACCCGGTTGTCCGCCGCCGGTTGCATAAAAAATTGTCTGATCGAGAATGATCCCGCCACGCTCGTTTACGGCAATGATTTCGGCATCACACGTCTTCAGATAAGCGTCATCGACGAATAATTTGATTGTCATTGAAGAACATCCGCCACGTTGACTTCGATTTGAGCTTCAAGCCACGCCGGGACGGGCAATTCTTTGCTGCGCAAAAATTCCGGATTGTAGAGTTTCTCCTGATACCGGGTGCCGTAATCGCACAACAATGTCACGATCGTATGCCCCGGGCCAAGTTTGCGTGCCAACCGGACAGCGCCTGCAATATTGATTGCGGACGAACTGCCAACGCAAAGACCTTCATATTGTAAAAGATCAAAAATGTAGGGCAGGGCTTCTGCGTCTTCAATCTTGTAGGCTTCATCAATCGGTGCGCCTTTGAGGTTTGCGGTCTCGCGGTTGTTGCCGATCCCTTCGGTGATGGATGTGCCTGCAGGGTCAAATTTACCGGTTTTAAGAAATGAATAAATGCCCGACCCGCCAGGGTCTGCCAGCGCGGTGACAATATCAGGGTTGCGCTCTTTGAGTGCCATCGAAACACCAGCAATGGTACCGCCGGTTCCCATCGAGGATACAAACCCGTCAACCTTGCCATCAGTATCAGCCCAGATTTCAGGGCCTGTTGTCTGGATATGGGCTTCACGATTGGCGAGATTATCAAACTGGTTCGCCCACATCGCGCCACCCGGACGGGATTTATTTAATAATTCAGCAACCCTGCTGGAGACGTGGATATAATTATTCGGGTTTGCGTAGGGCGCGGCAGGAACCTGTAAAAGTTCTGCACCCGCCAGCCGTAGCATGTCTTTTTTGTCCTGAGACTGGGTTTCAGGAATAATAATTACAGATTTGTAACCAAGCGCGTTGCCAACCAGCGCCAGCCCGATCCCGGTATTCCCGGCTGTTCCTTCAACAATGGTGCCGCCCGGTTTCAATTCACCGCTTTTTTCAGCCGCGCGAATAATGAACAAAGCCGCCCGATCCTTGACCGATTGGCCGGGGTTGAGAAACTCCGCTTTACCAAGAATGGTGCATCCGGTTTCGTCAGATACTTTTCTGAGTTTGAACAGAGGCGTGTTGCCGATGGCTTCGATTATTCGGGGATTGAATTTCATGAAAACTCCGCAAAGAACAAATTTGCATTTATAAAAAAATAGTCGCCACACAGCGCCGATACAAGCGCCATGTTAAAAGCAATTGAAATTTTCGGGCAGAAAAAACAGCTATTCCGCTGCAAGTATGGCTCTCGCATCGTCAGGGATCGGCCTGGCGGAAATTCCTGCGGGATGATCGGGATCTTCCACAGCCCATATCCGCAATTCCTTTCCGGTCAGCAAAAGCGTTTCACCGCGATGAATTTCATGGCCCAGTTCAAAACTGGCCCCGCCAATTTTTGTGACCTTGGTGACGATATCAAGCGTATCGCCGAAGAAACCAGGTGATTTGAAATCCATCCCGACATGGCCCAAAACCAGTCCTCTGACGCCGTATTTTTTTGTCAATATATCGTGATGCAATCCGCCATGTTCGAGCATGTGATGCCCGGCGGCATCTACCCAGGCAAAATAGCGTGGATAAAAGATGATTTTCGCAGGGTCGCAATCGCCCCATTCAACGCGAATTTTTTCAGACCATTCAAGCATAATACCTCACAACAAGTGTTCTTTCGTGGCTAGCGGACATGATAGAACGCATTGAAAAATTCAGCACGGGACAAATTGAACTTCTTAAGGTAATTGATCACGTATGTTTTTGCGGGCCAATTCGGAAAACATATATTTTTCCGGGCTGCAATATTTTAGCTGGAGAATTGCATGACCAATGTCGTCCCTGTATCTCAACCGGTATCCTTGCCAACATCCGATGGCAACGAATATCCGGTGCGTCGGATTTATCTGATTGGCAGAAATTATGAAGCCCATGCCCGCGAAATGGGTCATGATCCGAACCGGGAAGCTCCGTTTTTCTTCACTAAATGGGCAAACACAATCGTGGTAGGGGATGGCGAAATCGCTTATCCTCCGATGACAAAAGACTATCATTTTGAAGCAGAACTTGTAGTCGCCTTGTCTGCGGGCGGGACCAATATAGCTGTGTCGGCTGCTTTGGATATGGTCTATGGGTATGCCGTTGGCCTGGATATGACGCGCCGTGATTTGCAGAAAATTGCCAAAGAATCAGGCCGCCCATGGGATTACGGAAAGAATGTCGACGAATCTTCTCCGATCGCGATGCTTCACCCTGTGTCAGAAGTTGGCCATCCTGAAAAAGCTGCAATGTGGCTAGACGTGAATGGAGATCGGAAACAGGAAACCAATCTGGACCAGATGATCTGGTCAGTGCCTGAAATGATTTCAATTTTGTCAGAGCATTATACTCTGGCTCCGGGAGACCTGATTTTCACCGGCACACCAGCGGGCGTTGGCCCTGTAGTTCAAGGTGACAAGATATCGGTGCATATTGATGGTTTGACAGATTTGAACGTGGACGTTGTTTAACCAAGCTGCGGACAATTTGCGCGTTAATCCCTAAAAGTTCACCTCAATTTTAAAATTCAAGAGGCCAGGATTGGTGCGTTTCCTTCCTGGTCTCAATTGTTTATGCTGAGGGAAATGAGTAACTTTTTAAATTGTCCAACAGGGCTTGTGCCCGTGCGTGTGAATATGTACCGGCGGAATGGCAAAATCGCAAATTATGACTAAATTTTTTCAATGGTTGTTTTTGAAGCTA
>JAESRU010000153.1 GCA_016764455.1 Hyphomicrobiales bacterium
GCCAGCGGATCGCGGGTATGGGCATCGAAGCCCGCCGAAACAATGATCAGATCAGGGCGAAAAGCGTCGAGGGCCGGCAGAATAACCTCGTTCATGGCTTCGCGGAAATCGACCCCATCTGCACCAGGCGACAGCGGTGCGTTGAATATATTTCCAATTCCGGTTTCGGTATGAGCGCCGGTACCCGGGTAAAGCGGCATCTGGTGGGTGGAGCCGTAAAACATATCGGCTTCATTCCAGAAAATATCCTGCGTGCCATTACCGTGATGGACGTCGAAATCTACCACTGCAACGCGGTCCAGACCCAACGTGTTGCGGGCATGTAGGGCGCCGATTGCTGCATTATTGAAAATACAAAACCCCATGGCACGGTGTGCTTCGGCATGATGACCAGGTGGGCGGGTCGCGACAAAAGCATTGTTGAACTGGCGATCCACCACCTTTTCAACCACATGGGTGATGGCACCAACGGCGCGCATGGTGGCATTCCAGCTTCCAGGCGACATCACCGTATCAGCATCCAGATGCACAATGCCTTCAGTGGGGCGGGCATCCGCTATTTGCTTCACGTAATCTTCCGGATGGGCATGCAGAACCTGTTCGATGGTTCCCATGGGCGCGTCTTCCCGCACCAGATCATTGAACCGGGTTCCAGACAGCACTTTTTCCACGGCCCGGAGACGATCGGGCGATTCCGGGTGACCGGGTGCGATTTCGTGGTTCAAACAATCGGCATGGCTGATGAGTAAAGTGGTCATATTCGCACCCTTAGCCCTTCACTGCTTTCAGGCTTTGTGGCGGTATGGAATCATCCGGCACAAAGAAATCCGGGAACAGATCCTTGGTCGGGTCCATGCGATATTGATCAAGATCAGTAACGCCATTTTCCACCAGAAAGGTATCATCGATCAGGAAGTTTCCGGTAAATTCCTTCGAGGGTTTGTTGAAAATCATCCAGGCCGCGTCGGCCATAATGTCCGGCGACCGGCTGGCGTCCATCATGGCGTCACCGCCAACAATATATTTAATCGCCGAGGTGGCAATCGTCGTGCGCGGCCACAGCGCGTTGACCGCGATGCCCTGGGCTTTCAATTCTTCCGCCATGCCGAGCACACAAAGGCTCATACCGAATTTTGCRATTGTATAAGCCACATTCGACGCGAACCATTTTGCTTTCACATCAAGCGGCGGCGACAGGTTCAAAATATGCGGGTTGTCTGATTTGGCCAGATGAGGGATGCAGGTTTTGGAAACCAAAAAAGTGCCGCGCGTATTGACCTGGTGCATCAGGTCGTAGCGTTTCATATCGGTGTTGACGGTATTTGTGAGGCTGATCGCGCTGGCATTATTGACACAAATATCGATCCCGCCAAAGGTCTCAACGGATTTGTTGACCGCGTCAACAACGCTTTCTTCATCGCGCACATCAACGACCAGCGGCAAGGCCTTGCCGCCGGCGGCCTCAATTTCCTTAGCCGCTGTATAAATCGTACCCGGTAATTTTGGGTGCGGCTCGGCTGATTTTGCGGCAATCACCACATTGGCGCCATCGCGGGCTGCCCGCAGGCCAATGGCTAGGCCGATGCCCCGGCTTGCACCGGTGATAAACAGAGTTTTTCCCTTGAGATCAGACAAAACGTCCTCCTAGATCAATTTTTCTAGCCGACAAGCTCTTCGAGGCTGACGCTGATCAACGCGTCCGCGCCCCCGGTCACAGTTTTCCGCAGAGCTTCAACTTCAACAAGATGATTTTCTGCGAAATAACGTGCAGTWGCAACTGTGCCGACCGGCAAGTCTCCGGTTTCGCTAGCACGAGCAATCAACGCACCCTTGCCGAGCCACGTACCCCCGGCAGCCAGACCAAACAATTTTTGATATGGTGTCGCGCTGGCAAGGGCCTCCGCCATGTCTGATTGAAGCGCCTGGAGCATCCAGTCCGTTGCTTCTTCCAGTTCATTCACAGCTTCATTTATCCGATATCCCATGCGGCCAAATTCWGGCTCGTTGACCGCCATCACTTGCTCCGCGATATCGCGCAGGTCGGCGATCAGGCTGCGTACGTCTTCGCCGCCATTCTGACCAAGCTTTCGGGTTATCAGATCAATCGCCTGGACCCCGTTGGTGCCTTCRTARATRGGSGCRATKCKRGCRTCRCGCAGATGTTGCGCCGCGCCGGTTTCTTCSACAAACCCCATGCCACCATGAACCTGCACGCCGAGGGATGCCACATCGACACCTATATCGGTTGAAAAGGATTTGGCGATCGGGGTCAGGATATTGGCGCGGCCACGAGCCGCTGCTTTTTTGTCTTCGTCATCGCCCGCATGTGACCGGTCGATTTCGATCCCGGTCATATAACAAATGGCCCGTGCGGCGGCGGTCATGGATTTCATCGTCATCAACATGCGCCGCACATCGGGGTGGACGATGATCGGCATCATTTCGTTTGGAACCTGCTCGATCCCACTCCAGGCGTTCGCCTTGCCCTGACGCCGCTCCTGCGCAAATTCCAGCGCCTGCTGAAAGGCGCGTTCGGCAATCGCTACACCCTGAATGCCGACCGAAAGGCGGGCATTGTTCATCATCGTGAACATGCAATTGAGACCGCGATTTTCTTCACCAATAAGGTAACCAATTGCGCCATCATTGTCGCCAAACGTCATGGTGCAGGTGGGGCTGGCATGGATGCCTAGTTTGTGTTCAACGCCAGTGCAGTAAACGTCGTTGCGCGCGCCCTGCGTGCCGTCATCATTGACCAGGAATTTTGGCACCAGGAACAGGGAAATACCACGGGTTCCAGCGGGTGCATCCGGCAACCGGGCCAGCACCAAATGGACAATATTATCGGTYAGATCATGCTCGCCATAGGTGATGAAAATCTTGGTACCGAAGATGCGATAGCTGCCGTCGTCTTGTTTCTCGGCACGGGACCGCAAGACACTCAAATCTGATCCGGCATGGGGCTCGGTCAGGTTCATGGTGCCGGTCCATTCACCGCTCATCATCCGCGCCAGATAGGTTTCRCAYAATTTGGATGTTCCATGGGCAGCAATCGCTWCGGTAGCGCCGTGGGTRAGGAYYRTGCCRATKCCRAACGCCATCGAGGCTGAATTCCACATTTCCTGAATGGCAACAGCCAAGCATACCGGCAAATGCTGTCCGCCCCATTYTTCYTYRCCCGCAAGYGCRCCCCATCCAGCYTCMGACCATTGGTCGTAGACCCGTTTCCAGCCATCCGGCATRGYTATTTTGCCRTCCTTRAGATGCGCSCCRGCAATGTCGCCMRCCCGGTTCAGSGGCGCWATTTCGTTGGAGGCAAATTTGCCGGCTTCTTCGAGAATGGCGTCGACCAGTTCAATCGAAAGATCGCCGTACAGGCCCTCTTCCAGATCGCCGCGCAATCCGGCAATATTGTTCAATACGAACGAAATTTCCCGGACCGGGGCCGCAAAGGACATAAACACTCTCCTGCATTTTCTGCTATCTGTTTGGGAGGCCACTCTAGGTCATGAATTCACAAAAGCAATGGGGCGTTTGACAGCAATGCCATCGGATATAGGCCTTGTTACCAAGGCCTGCGCAAAATCGATTTCTGCCGCCGCAAATTTACTGCGCACGGGTGGGCTTGTGGCGTTCCCGACCGAGACCGTTTACGGGCTTGGCGGCGATGCGACCAACAACGACGCCGTGGCCCGCATATTTGAAGCCAAAGGCCGTCCCTCGTTCAATCCGCTGATTTGTCATGTGGCAAATATCGATGCTGCACGGGAAATTGCGGTATTTTCTCCATTGGCTGAAAAATTTGCCGATGCCTTCTGGCCAGGCCCACTGACACTGGTGTTGCCGAGGACTGAGCAAAGCCCGGTATCACAACTTGTCAGCGCCGGGATGGAGACAATCGCTGTACGGGTGCCCGCCAATGAAACAGCCCAGGCTTTGCTTCGCGCTGTGGGCCGGCCAGTGGCCGCGCCAAGCGCCAACGCATCCGGGGGCATCAGCCCGACCAAAGCGGCCCATGTGAATGCCTCGCTCGGAGACAATATCGATATGGTTCTGGATGGCGGCACCTGCGACATCGGCCTTGAATCAACCATTTTGCTTTGTGTCGGAGACAAAATCAGCCTGTTGCGATCTGGCGGATTGGAAACCGAGACAATCGAAAAATTTCTCGGCACAACTAAATTGGTTGTCGCACCAGATGATGTAGAAAATGCGCCTTTGGCACCGGGGCGGCTCAAATCACATTATGCGCCCCGCGCGAAAGTACGGACAGATATCACCAGTGTGAAACATGGCGAGAGCTTGCTTGCGTTTGGCCCGGACCTGCTGGACGGATTTGAAAACGCGCACATGGTGCTCAACCTAAGCGATACGGGAAACCTTGTTGAAGCCGCTGCCAATCTGTTTGATTTTCTGCATCAGCTTGATGAGACTGGCGCTTTGGTAATTGCCTGTGCCAAGGTGCCCGAAACCGGGCTCGGTGTCGCCATCAACGACCGGTTACGCCGGGCTGCTGCACCGCGCGACAAAAACTAGGATCAAAATTTATGACTGAACAGACTGCCATATCTGACGATCTTGCCGCGCAATTTGCCACCATTACGGGGCCGCGCCATGCATTCTCTGATGACGAATCCATGGCTCCATATCTGGTCGAGCGGCGTAATCTTTATAAAGGCGCGGCGCGGATGGTTTTGCGGCCTGGTAGCACGGACGAAGTATCGCAAATTCTAAAACTAGCCAACAACACCGGCACTAGCATCATACCCCAGGGCGGTAATACGGGTCTTGTGGGGGCGCAAGTTCCGTTTGATGCAGACCGTCATGTTGTGGTTTCACTTGGGCGCATGAACCGGATTATCGACGTCAACGCAGACGCCAACACCCTTGTTTGCGAAGCAGGTACGATCCTGGCCAACATCCAGGATGCGGCTGACGAGGCGGGGCGTTTGTTTCCCCTGAGCCTTGGCGCCGAAGGCACTTGCCAGATTGGCGGCAACCTTTCCACCAATGCCGGCGGCACAGGGGTGCTTGCTTATGGCAATGCCCGCGACATGGTTTTGGGGCTGGAAGTGGTTCTTGCCAATGGCGATATTTTGGGCGGGCTGAGGACGCTGCGCAAGGACAATACCGGGTATGATTTAAAACAGCTTTTTCTTGGCGCTGAAGGTACGCTCGGGATCATTACAGCCGCTGCGCTAAAACTCTTTGCGCGGCCCAAATCCCGCGAAGTTGCTTTTGTCGGATTGCCGGATGCCAAATCTGCCGTCACTCTTTTCCACAAAGTCATGGATTGTGAAGGTCGCAACCTGACCGGGTTTGAGCTGATGCCCCGGATCGGGCTTGATTTTGTCCTGACCCACGCGCCGGGCAGTCGCGACCCGCTTGCGGAGCGCCACCCTTGGTATGTGTTAGTGGAAATTTCCTCCAGCGACGAAGCGGAATTACTTAAAGATCGTGTAGAAAACCTGCTCGGATCCGTGATCGAAGATGGCGTTGTCAGCGATGTGGCGCTTGCCATGTCGGGCCAGCAGGCAGACGATTTCTGGAATTTACGCACCTCCATGTCGGAAGTTCAAAAGCTGGAAGGCGGGTCCATCAAGCACGACATTTCGGTGCCAGTATCGGATATTCCAGCATTTCTGGCACGCGCGGAAAAAGCCGTTGAAACTTGCATTCCCGGCGCACGTCCCGTGCCGTTCGGGCATCTGGGTGATGGCAACCTGCACTATAATGTCAGCCAGCCAATTGACGCCGACAAAGCGGTATTCCTGTCGCGTTGGGGCGACATGAACGAAGTCGTTCATGAAATCGTCGCATCATTTGGCGGCTCGATCAGCGCTGAACACGGGATCGGTGTCATGAAGCGCGACCTGCTGCCCCGCTATAAAAGCACCATTGAGATGGAGCTAATGCGAACGCTGAAAAAGGCCCTCGACCCGAATAATATTCTCAATCCCGGTAAAATGTTGTGAGTGCTTTAGCCTCCGCGTCCGAGCATGACATCCCTAAAATTATTGATTTATGGACACGGGCCGGGTTGGTTCGGCCCTGGAACGATCCGGATTTGGATATTACGTTTGCCCTCAAATCACCAAACGCGGACATCCTGATCTGGCGTGATGAAGACGCCATTTCGGCATCCGTCATGGTGGGCCATGATGGCCATAGAGGTGTGGTTTATTATCTGGCGGTTGATCCTGATCAACAAGGCAATGGAATTGGCGCAAAAATAATGAAGGCAGCAGAAAACTGGCTCATCGGCCAAGGCATCTGGAAGCTCAATCTGATGATCCGCAGCGATAATCAGGCGGTGCAGAAATTCTACCAAGCGATCGGCTATGAAACAGAAGACCGGATTGTGATGTCGCGCCGGTTGAAGGCCAGCGACACGTAGCTGTCTACGGGCTTATGGGATAATAACCCTGCCCGGTCGATTACAACAAGGTCAATTGATCACTCTCAGGGGACACAGCCTTGACTTCTTCGCTTCCCATCTCAACCGGCACCTGAATATCCGCATCATCGTTGGCGACCTTGTTGACCCGGGTTGAGATCGGCACCACTTCCAGCAGATCGTTCGCTGCCGGGATCAGCAAAGGTTTCAGTTTTTCGGCTTCTTGTTCAGGGCGCTCCAGCCATTCTTCAAAATTTTCCGGTTTCAATATAACCGGCATCCTGTTGTGGATCGGTTTTAGGGTGTCGTTGGCGGGGCTTGTCAGGATCGTCGCTGTTTCCATTTCGCTGCCATCCGCCCCCATCCAATGTTCCCAGATAGCGGCAAACGCCATGGTGCCCCCATCTGCAGGCTTGATCATAAAAGGTTGCTTGGGGCGCTTGGCGCCCGCTTGCCATTCGTAAAAAGCGTCAGCCGGGATGATACAGCGGCGGCGGCGAATGGCGTTTTTGAAAGCCGGTTTTTCAAACGCTGTCTCGCTGCGGGCGTTGACCAGAAGCGGGAATTTATCGGTGTCCTTCACCCATCCCGGTAGCAGGCCCCAGCGCACGAATGTAAATTCGCGGGCGTTTTTCCCGGCCCGTATGATCGCAATTGGTTGGGTCGGCGTGATATTAAAACGTGCCGGAAAATTTGGCTGCTCGCGAAACGCAAACAATTGGCGCATCGCTTCCACYGSCACTGTTAAGGCAAATCGTCCACACATAAGCATATTCCAGAAAACGGTAAGGATTTGGAAACCCAGAAAACCGACACTGACTGATACTCTTTTTTGGCAGTTTTTGAATCATTAGAAAAGCTCTTCAATGTCGGGCATCGCAACAGCAGAACAAACAGATGAAGCGTCTGATTTCCAATCAGGGAATCAAAGTGCGTTTGACATCACCCTGTTGGACGGCACCAATATTCACCCGAAAACTTTTCTCGCGACCGATTATCTAAATCATTTCAATGAAATGGCGATGATGATCGAAATGCTGCCGATGATGCCAGATGCGCTCGAAGATATCGCCGCGTGGGTGCCTTTATCGTATCAGGATCATTTCCGAAAATCGGGCCTGCGCGATGCCGATATGGCGATCATCGCYTACAGACATGCACCTGATCAGGTGCGTCAGGCTTTTGAYGAAACCATCACACGGCTAAACGAATGCGTCGTGGAGAGCATCGCTGATGCTCATAAAATGGTTGAAATCAAAAATCAGGAAATTCTTGCCTTCAAAGCATCTGAAATTGCAGCGCAGATACTCTCGCTGATCAGCGAGGCCGCGTCCATTATCAATGGCGCCCCGGCACAAGTGGAAGAAACAGACGATACCCAGGACGCTRTCAACGCGCTATTCGATTAAGGCCAGCTCCCAATCATGTCCAGTACCCGCACATATCCTGAAAGACCATTGCTGGCAGTAAGTGCTGCGATCTGGCGTGATGATCAGGTGTTGGTGGTGCAGCGCGACAAAGAACCACTTGCGGGATTTTGGAGTTTGCCGGGCGGATTGGTGAAGACAGGCGAAACACTTGGTGCGGCGATCTCACGCGAGCTTGACGAAGAAACCGGCATCGTGGCCGATCCAAAATCGGTTTTTGATTATGTCGAAGCAATCTATCGGGACAAAGACGACCGGGTCAAAATCCATTATGTGATCGCAGTCTTTGCCGGATCATGGAAATCCGGTACGGCAATTGCTGCCAGCGATGCCAGAGCGGTTTCGTGGCGAAAGTTGAGCAACCTTTCTGACTTTGAAATGACCAAGGGCACGCCGGGCATGATCGCCAAATCATGGGAATTCCGGCACCGGTCCTGATGCTTCACTCCGGCTTCACGCGTCTTTGATTGGCATAAAGCCCCCTTCCCGGCGCATTATGAGACGTTTAAGATTTGGGCCAATGTCATGATTTTGAAAAACTACCAGTCAGTGTTTGCATTTATTTTGCTAGCGATACTCGCTCTTTCCGGGCCTGCAAACGCCAACCCGGAAATTTGGCAACGGAATGGGTGGAGCGAAACTGATTTTTCGCGCTCAAGTATCGACTTTTCCGAAATTCTATCGGGCGGGCCACCCAAAGACGGCATTCCCGCGATCGACGACCCGCAATTTGTCTCGGCCCAATCTGTCACTGATCTGGAGCCGGAAGAACCGGTTATCACGCTCAAAATTGGCGATGATGCCCGCGCCTACCCGCTTGGCATTCTGATCTGGCATGAGATTGTGAACGACATTGTCGGCGGCCAGCCGGTGACCATTACTTATTGTCCGTTATGCAATTCTGCCATGGTTTTTGATCGCCGCGTTTCCGGGCGCGTTCTGGATTTCGGCACAACCGGAAAATTACGTAATTCCGATTTGGTCATGTATGATCGCCAGACCCAAAGCTGGTGGCAGCAATTTACCGGCGAAGCCATTGTCGGCACCTTGACCGGGGTAAAACTTGAAACGATCCCGGTGCGGCTGGAATCGTTTGAGCGGTTTTTACAGGCCAATCCCGGTGGCCGGGTGCTGGTCCCCAATAATCCACAAATGCGTCGGTATGGCCAAAACCCCTATCAGGGCTACGACAATCAATCGCGGCCCAACGGATATTTCTTCCAGGGCGAATTGCCGGATTACATCAATCCGATGGCGCGGGTGGTGGCGATAAAACACAATGGTCAAGAAATGGCGGTGGCGCTGGAAATGGTACGGCGCGACGGCAGCGTCAACTTTGGCGACGTGACCATTCGCTGGATTGAGGGACAAAATTCAGCGCTCGACGCCAGCGATATCAGCGAAGGACGCGATGTGGGCAATATTATTGTGCAAGTCACTGGTCCCGATGGCCCTGTTGATATCGTCTATGATGTGACATTCGCATTTGTATTTCATGCTTTTCACCCTGAATACCGGATATTGCAGAATTAGCGATTTTTCATCATTCTGATTTATCATCTTGGTCAGTGATGATGTTAGTGCCTTGAATCTGCCCCGCTTCACGGCCATAAGACCTTGTCCGATTCCAGCAATTACAGGCGTGATCCAAGTCTTGCGCATGAAACGATCCAAATTCAGAATTTTTGCCTGTTTGCTGGCAGGTCTCACCATATCTTTTCCGGTCTTTTTGCCGATACCGACCTGGTCTGAAGAAGACCCGGCGGCGGCTATCAATCCGGCCCCGGCTTTCAGCAGAAGGTTGCGAGAGCCGGAGGTGAGTTTCCCGACCGCCGTTCCGCTAACGGCTCCGGTTACAACACCGTCCAACGCCGACATAGAAGAGCCTGAAGACGATACTGATCCAGGTTTCCGGCCGCCATACGAGCAGGAATTGATGCGGCTCGCGGAAATCCTTGGGGCTGTGCATTATCTGCGCGCCTTATGTGGTGCCGATGAGGGACAGATGTGGCGATTGCAAATGGAAGCCTTGATTGAAGCAGAAGAACCTGGGCGACAATGGCACACCCAGTTGACAGAAGATTTCAACAGGGGTTATCGGAATTTCGAGCGCAGCTACCGACAATGTACACCGAGCGCGGTTTTAGCTACCCGGCGCTATATGAATGAGGGCGCCGAACTGGCATTGCTGACCCAGAACCGCTACGCGAATTAGTCTTTTTTGGTTTTGAAAAAAACCGCTACATCTATCGCATCTATGACCAGCGAGATCGCGGTGATGAGGATCGCCGCTGTGAGCCAGAGGGAATAATTGCTGGCGCTGTTGAAACCTGAATATAATCCGATTTGTGCCGCGATCATTGGCACCCATGGCACGTGCATGAGGCCAAGCAGCTTTGTGAACCCGTGCAAATGAACAAGTACCAAACCTAAAAACGCGCCGCTGAACATGCCAAACAGAGTGACGATTGCCGCCAATTCGGGGAGAAAGAAAAACGGCAAAATACCGTTCACGACCATCATGATCAAAAGCCAGATCTGCCATAGCGGGTGAAGACCGCGAACCCCGGCAACGAAGGTTCGAATGCTCCGCATCATTTCAAAATCCTCCAGATTAATTGCACTGGCATCATTTCTGATCGTGTGGCTGGCAGAAAAAATCACCGCTGTCAGAATCCATGATCCACAATTCGCCGGTTGAAATATCAAACCACATGCCATGAAGCTGGAGCCGGTCCCGGTCCTCCAGGATCGATATGCACGGGAAGGTACGTAGATTTTCGATCGAGTGGCGAATGGAAATTCGCTCTAACGCTGTTTGACGTTCAGAATCTGTCAGCCATTTATTGCCTGAAATCGCTTCGGCAGCAGGTGCCAACAAGTCCATCCAGGTTCCAATGAAATCACCAGGCGACAATGGTTCGGCGGCGGGGTCGAGTGCTGCCCGAATACCGCCGCACCGGCCATGACCCAACACAACGATATTTTTGACTTTGAGGCTCTGGACGGCAAATTCCAAAGCAGCCGATGTGGAATGATGTTCGCCGTCCGGCTGGTATGGCGGCACGATATTGGCCACATTGCGGAGAACAAAAATCTCGCCCGGCAACGCATTGAATATGATTTCCGGTGCGGCTCTGGAATCACAGCACGCAATTACCATCGTATCAGGCGTTTGCCCAAGCTCTGCCAATTCGTGATAGCGCTCGCGTTCAGACAGAAATCTGCCCCGTCTGAATATTTCATACCCATCAAGCAGATTTGTCGGAATTTTGTTCATGGTCAGGACATACCTACACAAGCCGCCAAGCGCAATGCCAGGTTTTCCTCGCGCGGCCTGTAGCTTTGGTTTAAACGCCATTTTGCAGGCAATATGCCGGGGTTTTTTGCCTCCCAGCCCGAATTAACCGTTTACAGGGATAGCAGAAGCCAACCTCAAGGCAAGCTGCTAAAACCTTTTACAACGAAGTGTTGCTTCATCTGCTTTCACTTTAATAACAAAGTGTTAACGACAAATTCTTGAGGACGGGCCATGCCGGATACAGCCACAGACTATGAGCTTCCGACTTCCAAGGAGGCCGCTCTCGGTTACATCATGGAAGCCTGGTATGAAGCCAAGCAGGACGGCATTGAACCTGAAGCTATTGCGAATGCTGCATTATTTGCGGCTCTCAGTGATCTGATCACGATTTACGGTGAAATTCCTGTGGTTGAGTTTGCCGAAGGCCTTGCGGACCGTGTTCGCCGCGGCGAATTTACCCTGCACAAAACGACCCAATAGCCAAACCTTTAGCCAAGCCTTTGCGTTTTTGGCGCAACCTCGCCTGAAATCCAGCAAGATCATTTCCAAATAATATTGTAACCTGCGATTTAGCAGCTTGCCGCCTATACAGGGTTGCAGCTTGGTACAGGCATGCGTACATCCTGTGCAGATGCAATTTGGGGAAACTGGACACAATGAGCACAGCAATTTTGTCAGATCGCGGGTTGGTTATGGTTTCGGGTGAAATTGCCCGGGATTTTCTTCAAGGACTTTTTACCTGCGACATGAAATCAGTTGGGCCGGATAGCCCAGCCTTCGGCGCGTTGTTGACACCGCAGGGGAAAATCTTGTTCGATTTTCTGGTCTTCGAAAAAGATGATAAATTTTTTCTTGATTGCCGCCGCGACCAGGCGGGCGAGCTCACCAAGCGGCTTACTTTTTATAAATTACGCGCTGCGGTCGATATCGAAAATGTTTCCAAAAACCAAGACGTCATTGCCGGTTGGGGCGATGATGAGGTCGCGATTGGGGCGCAACCCGACCCGCGTATWGGTGCCCTTGGCTGGCGGATGATTGCGCCTGCGGGTGAAGTTTCAACCAACTCGGATGTAAATTCCTGGCACGCCCACCGGATCGCACTWGGTATYCCGGAAGGYAACYTGGAYTATGCTTTTGGCGACGCCTTTCCCCACGAAGCGAATATGGACCTTCTCAACGGCGTCTCATTTTCCAAGGGCTGTTATGTGGGCCAGGAAGTGGTATCGCGCATGGAACATAGGGGCACAGCACGGACCCGAACCATTGCTGTTTCACTGGACGGCGATGCACCAGCACCTGGAACTGAAATCAGGGCTGGAGAAAAAGCAGTCGGCACGCTTGGTAGCGCGGCCAATGGGCGTGCTGTCGCGATGATCAGAACCGACCGTGTGAAATCCGCTCTTGGCGAAGGCCTGGTGCTGAGCGCTGGCGAAACCGCGATTACACCAGCAACAATTGACTGGGCGGACTTTGGACTGTCGGGGGACGCCTAGAGATGGCGCCGCTTCAGAGCAAATCTCCGCAACCAAAAAATGTCCCGCCACGCGCCTGGCAACGCATGCTRAGCGGKCGKCGSCTCGACCTTCTGGACCCCTCCCCGCTTGATATCGAAATTGAGGACATTGCCCACGGCCTTGCCAGAATCGCGCGCTGGAATGGGCAAACGCTAGGTGCTCATACCTTTTCGGTGGCACAGCATTCGCTGCTTGTGGATGATATTTGCTGCGCTCWGKYKYYRKAMMTTRCAMMYMRWWRRYSRYKTGCMRNGCSTNNTRCATNGAKNAGCGCTGAATATGTCATTGGCGATCTGATCAGCCCGTTCAAAGCAGCGATCGGGCTTGACTATAAAGAGCTGGAATTGCGGCTTTTGGCAGCAATTCATATCCGCTTTTCACTGACACCTTCTTTGCCGCAGAAAATTTCCGGTTTGATCAAACGCGCCGACCGCATGGCTGCGTATTTCGAGGCCACCGGGCTGGCTGGATTTACGGAAGATGAAGCAGCGAAATATTTCAGCCGCCCGACCGGRTTYAAAAARGACGTTTCAAATTTCAGRCAATTGGAAGCRGTATCAACCAGYCAGGCGAAGGCAGATTTYYTGGAACGKTTTCAAATGCTTCAAGACCTGRCGGAGWCAKCKTCATGATCCATGTATGTTCCTTGCGCTTGCTGGCAGAAGAAGTCGCACGGCTTGGCGCCAGCCATGTTGTAACCCTCATCAACGAAGACACCATGCCGACAACGCCAAGGATCATACTGCCTGAAAATCATCTGCAGCTCGGCATGAATGACATCAGCGAACCCGTTGAAGGGCTTACACCGCCCGACGAAAATCATATTGAAAATTTGCTGGCATTTGTCTCCAATTGGGACCAAAGCGCACCGATGGTCATTCATTGCTGGGCCGGGATTTCGCGCTCCACTGCTGCAGGCTATGTGGCGCTGTGCCTGATAAATCCAGATATCGACGAGCATCATATCGCCGTGTCGTTGCGCAAGGCATCCCATACGGCGACGCCAAACCGGCGCATTGTGGCAATTGCCGACAGGCTTCTTGCACGCGATGGGCGCATGGTTGCAGCGATTGAGACAATCGGTTCCGGCTCAATGGTCGGCGAAGGTATCCCGTTTTCAATGCCTGCAAAATTCTAAAGTTTTCAGGCGACTTTGGCAGGCTCTGTTTCGCGAACAGCGCCGCCCACTTGATCGAGCAGGTCGAACAAAGCTGTCCTGTTTTCACGCCCAATTGTGCGCAGCATCCGGCTTTCGGCTTGACGCCAGCCATCGTTGCAATGGGTCAAAGTCTCGATGCCGGTATCTGTAACTTCAAGGTTTCTGGCACGGCGATCTTCGCTCTTGCCGCTTTTAATCCAACCATCCCTTAACATTGGTTTGATGGTCCGGGATAAGGTCGTACGGTCCATGCCAAGGCGTTTGCCGAGCGCCGTCACTGATACATTCGGGGTGCGCGATAATTCGGTCAACACACTCATCTGGGTCAGGGTTGCACCAGCATCCGCCAAAGCATCATCGTAAAACTGGGTCAAAGCGCGGGCCGCTTTGCGAACCCGGTAACAGGTGCAGTTCAAATCGGTGTCGATTGCATTTTCCATTCCGATATCTCCCATAAAAGAGCCTCCGGCAAGAGGATGCGTGCCTGTGCACGTATCTCTCACCAAAGGTGACGGGATATGGTTAGGAAAACGTAAATTCCGCGACGCGTGCTAATGCACATATTTTGACAACATTCAGTCCAGCTCGACGACGATCCGGCCGCGCACCTTGCCATCCATCAGGTCGTGGGCTGCTTTTTCAACGGCATCCAGCTTGATTGTTGAGGCCAACGCCTCAATTTTTGATGCGTCCAGATCGGTAACCAGGCGCTCGTAAGCCTGAACCCGACGCTCATATGTTTCCGTCACTGAATCGACGCCGATCAGTGCTACCGCACGCAAAATGAAGGGCGCGACAGATGACGGCAGGTCCATACCTTGCGCCAAGCCGCAGGCAATTACGGTGCCACGTGGACTGGTCATGGCGATAACATTGGCGAGGGTATGGCTGCCAACGCAATCGATGCCGCCCGCCCAACGGGGTTTGGCAAGAGCACGGGCTGGTTCCGATAACTCGTTTCTATCGATAATTTCCGCAGCACCAAGATTTTTGAGATAGTCCGCTTCAGAAGCCCGTCCGGTTGACGCGATGACGCGGTATCCAAGCTTGGCGAGAATGGCGACGGCAACCGAGCCAACACCGCCAGCTGCTCCGGTGACCACGATATCGCCGCTGTCCGGCGTAATGCCGCGTTCTTCCAGTTCTAGGACGCACAGCATGGACGTGTATCCGGCCGTGCCGATGGCCATGGCTTGGGCTGGTGACAGCCCTGTTGGGAGCGGGATCAGCCAATCGCCATTGACCCGCGCCATTTGGGAATGACCCCCAAAATGCCCTTCGCCGACACCCCAGCCATTGAGCAGAACGGCGTCGCCGGTTTTGTATTTGGCGTGGGATGAGGATTCAACAATACCCACAAAATCGGCTCCCGGGATCATCGGCCAGCTTCTGACAATCCGGCCCTTACCGGTGATCGCCAGCGCGTCTTTGTAATTGACAGTTGAATGCGACACGCGGATCGTAACGTCGCCGTCCATCAGGTCATCAAGACCCAGCTCAACGATGCCAACATTTTGACCGTCATCGGTCTTTGAAATTTGAAGGGCGTTAAATTTTTCCATCATTGTCTCCTGCTTACCCGTCATGGCCGGGTGATATGTTTCTGAATTTCAAATCGTTCACAGCGGCGCTTTATGCCGACGCTGTTTCGGGCGTTCCGTATGCCTGTTCCCGGATCGGCCAATGGACGATCGCTGCAAAAATACCGAGCACAATACTGATCCACCAAACCCCGTCATAGGTCTGATATTGATCATACATCCATCCGCCCAACCAGACACCAATGAATGATCCAACCTGGTGCGACAAAAAGACAAAGCCAAACAGCGTTGCCATATAGCGCGGTCCGAACATGACAACCACCAGCCCCGATGTCAGGGGTACGGTGGAGAGCCAGAGGAAACCCAACAGTACGGAAAAAATCAGCACATTCAATTCTGATGGTGCCGACAATATGAACCAGGCGACAACGACAGAGCGGGCAATATAGAGCAGCGACAGGGCCCCGGCTTTTGAATATTTCGCACCAATGACACCGGCCGCCAAAGCGCCGATAACATTGAAAAATCCGATCACCGCAATCGACCATGCGCCAACTGACGCATCCAACCCGATATCAACAATATAGGCCGGTAAATGTACCGCCATGAATGCGATCTGGAACCCGCAAACGAAAAATCCAGCAGCCAAAAGCAAATAGCTTTTATGGCCAAACGCTTGGGAAATAGCCGTTTTCATGGAGATCTCGGGAACCGTTGAATTTGGATCCGGGGTTGATTTTCCACGAAGCGGAAAGACCAGAAACGGGATCAAAAGCATGAATGCCGCCAGCACATACAAGGTTTGCTGCCATCCGAAATTATCGATCAGAACCTGGCTGAATGGGGCAAATACAAATTGACCCAGAGACCCGGACGCCATGCCGATCCCGAACGCGATTGAGCGTTGAGATTCAGTCACCGCCCGCCCGAAGGCCGCGATAATGATGGTGAAAGAGGTGCAGGCAATGCCGAGGCCAATCAGAACACCGGCACCTAAATCCAGCCATAACGGGGTATCGGCCCAGGCGGTTGCGACCAAACCGATCGCGTAAAGGACACCGCCAAATACGAGCACGCGGGCGGTGCCGTATTTTTCAGCAAACGCCCCGGCTGCCGGTTGGGCGATGCCCCAAACCAAGTTTTGCAGGGCGAGGGCGAAGCCGAAAATTTCACGGCTCCATTCGCGCGCCTCCGTCATTGGCGCCAGCAACAACCCAAAGGAAGACCGGGCGCCGAAGGAAAACATAGCGATTGTGCAGCCGAAAATAAGAAGGAGTGCGATGCCGCTCCAGCCGGACCGGCGTGATTCTGATGAGGTCATTATTTGTCCCGCGATTTTTAATTTTTTTACTTGGATCAAAGCTAGCGCGAAACAGCAATTTGTCCAAACAGCAAAAAGCCGGGCGGAGGCCAGCCCGGCTTTTCGAAAAATGCAATTGTATGGGTCGATCAGGACCAGGCGCGGACCCGGTAAAAAATATGTACGCCGATCTGGCGGATCTTGACCATATCCCTGATCCAGCGCGGACGAACATAATTGGCATGATAATGGGTGGCCCGGGTGCCAACTGCYTCAGACATGGTTTCGCCCGACAAAACACCACGGGAAATTGCGGCTGCGCGATCCCATGATTGACGATCATTAATGCTTTCCGGGCGGCCATCACAAGCAAACGAGAATTGGCAAGCATTGCGGCGATGCTGGTTCTGGTACACCACATCGCAAACACTGTTGGGGTAATATTGGCTCGCAACCCGGTTCATAATCACCTGAGCTACTGCCAACTGGCCGTTGGCGGGTTCGCCGCGGGCTTCAAAATAGATGGCTTGCGCCAGGCAGGCAAAATCACGCTGGCGATAATTTACATTCTCGGCGGTAGCACCAACGACCGGGCTTTCAGGACGCTCGTCAAGCGTCCCGTTTGCCATACCCTGCGGCAAAGCAAATTGCGGTAACATTTCACCATAAGCGGTTTCCGGTTCGCCAAAATAGAACTGGCCGAGACCGTTCATGGCACCAAACCCGCCATTCAATCGGGCATAGGTAGAACGCCCTGTATCCCGATTTCTCCGTTCACCCTTGGCGCTGCGATTGACGCGCGGATAGGAAATTGCCTGCTGGTCGAAAACCTGGGGCCGGGGCAAGCTGCCGGTAATATCTTCGTAGCTCGCCAGAATTGGCTGGCGGTCACCTTTGACTTCGTAATTGGCAAAATGAAAATTATTTCCGGTCGCCAACGASGCCTGACTGAAAACACCATTGCCCGCGAGCGCGCTGGAAAGCTGGCGCCGATTGTTGCTTAGGCCAGCGCGTACCAGGCCAAATTCGGCCGCGATGCTGACAGCTTCGGTGTAATTTGTGGCGGTGGAGCTGGAAGAAATGACATTTATGCCGGTCGCCAGAGCAAATGACATAGCAAAGGTGGTGGCCCGGGCAAGGGGCGTACTTGAACGCAACACAGACATACTCACTAAAACCCTGACGCAACAACAACAAAACGTGCGAAGGCGGCAAAATTGGGGCTAACAGCAAAAAGCGCTCAAACCCTTGGCCTTCGTGACGGAAAAACACATTCCGCCAAACTCAACAGAGGCCATTAAGCCGCAAAACGATTTACAGGGCCTTAACCACGTCGCTTAAAGTTTTGTTGGGCATGACAACAGATTTTGCTCAGCTGCGTGCCCGCAACAACGGCATCAGATATAGCGGACATGATGTTTTTCCGCTAAATTCAGAATTATGATCTGTTTTCCATTTCGACATGCCTTCATCATCGCGGCGATTGGATTTTTGGCAACTATGCCGGTTTTCGCTGAAGAACCATACGCTGAGTTCGAATTTAATCCCCTTGAGAGCAGGCAGCTTTATTTTCTCTCCGATGAAGGTCGGCCTGCCGAAGCACTTCTGGAAACAGGTGAGTACGAGACCTATCAACATGCGCTAAATATGGAAGATTGTGACCAAGCTTACGCATTATTGGCAAACGCATATTCGCACGCCTATCCAACCGAACCGCATCCAGGAGAGAGTACGGATATCAGAATTGATTGGCAGGCCTTTATCCTTTTTAGTGTTTTTCCCGAACTTGCATTCYGTCTCGAATGGCAGGAAATGCAGGATGGCATAGCAGAAATCAGAGCAACCGGAACCGAATTTGAAAGGTTGGGAGAAAGCCACATATTTGGCAGTGAACCGCCACGCGAACCCTGGACTATAATTCCAGCCTTCCATGGGTTAATTATTTTGCTGAAACGTCATTATCCACCGGTATATCTGGCAATGATGCAGCTATCGGAAGAAGGCCTTATCTTCCGGTTTGCGCCAAATTTCCAATATTATTTGCTGTTGGCCGCCCGGAAACACGGCGTCGATGAACCTGAACTGGATGAATTGATTTCACGTTCAGAAGCTCAATTAGATGAAGTTACAATCTCTGACATCAAACAGCGCCTTGCGGATGAATATTTTGGCGATTTAGACCCGSTATTCGAGCAATRAAAAATGGTGATATTCTGGAGGTCTAGCGATTGCATNCCCCTCCCCGGCAGATGCYATGGAAACCCCTCTGGCAAGATTGAAAATAACAACCTTCARCCAAAATTGGTACGGTGACAGCCATGCTCTATCATSKCGCGTWGTGTTTGGTGGAACAAACGCTCTCGGTTTTCCGCCTTGCGAATGGTATCCGCCAGAGCATGTTCCAGGTTTTTTGCTCTGGCATTCAAACGCTCTGCTTCTGTCTCAAGCTCGTTGAGCTGCCGTCCCAGAGCAATCCTTAACAGCGCGGACGCCGCTTCCTCCGCTAATCTTGCTGCACGGCTCATTGCCGATATAAAAGGGCCAACAATGTTTGC
>JAESRU010000022.1 GCA_016764455.1 Hyphomicrobiales bacterium
GCGGCGTGGATTGATTGAAAAAATGATGGCCAGCCTGTTGCCGGAAACCATCGCGCCGCCCGAAAAGAAAAAGGCAAAAGCCGCGAGCCGACGTATTGCAGAAGCTTTGGAAAGCCGCCGCCCGCCCCGCGAGACGGAAACGCAAGAAACTGAGATCAACGCGCGGTTCACGTTTTCCGACCGTGAAATTTTGCAAGCCAAAGATTTCGAACAAATGAGCGCGGACGAAGTCAACGAAGCGCGGCGACTGGTTCGCCAAATAATATTGCCGGTAGACCAAATCAAAACCCGCCGCTTGGTGCGCTCAAACAGGGTCCGGCGAGTCGATCCGCTCGCGACCATGCGGGCAAGCATTCGCGCTGGAGGTGATGTGGTTCAATTAAAATACCGCACCCCGCGCCTCAAACATCCGCCCATTGTTGCAATGATCGATATTTCGGGTTCCATGAGTGGTTATTCTGAAATCCTGCTACATTTCATGCACGCGCTTACAGCATCACGGCCCAATGTTAATACGTTTTTGTTTGGTACCAGGCTTACAAATATCACCCGACAATTGCGCATTGCGGACCCGGACGAAGCGCTTGATGCGGTCTCTGAAATTGTCCAGGACTGGTCCGGCGGCACCCGTATTTCAGATTGCATGCGTGCGTTTAATCGAAACTGGTCGCGGCGGGTTCTGGGGCAGGGGGCGGTCGTTTTGTTGGTCACGGATGGGCTGGAACGCGGTGACATCGGGTTGCTTTCGCGCGAAGCGGAGCGGCTTGGTAAATCCAGCCGCCGACTGGTCTGGCTCAATCCTCTATTGCGGTTTGATGGATTTGAAGCGCTTGCCTCTGGTGTTCGTGCGATCATGCCGCATGTGGATGAATTCCGTCCGGTGCATAATTTGGATTCGATATCCGATCTGGCAAAATCACTTGAAGCACGCCATTCTATGGTAAAATCACCCATGGACTGGATCAGGGAAGCGAGCTGACGTTATGAGCGACATGGAAAGACGCGACGATATTTTGACTATCGCTGAGACTTGGCGCAATTCAGGACGTGAGGTCGCGCTTGCGACCGTTATATCTACCTGGGGCTCAGCACCTCGGCCCACTGGTAGCCAGCTCGTTATAGACGGCGATGGCAATTTTGAAGGATCTGTGTCAGGCGGATGCGTGGAGGGCGCGGTTATTACCGAAGCCGTGGGCGTTATTTCCAGTGGCAAACCGGCCCTGCTGGAATTTGGCGTGGCTGACGAAAATGCTTGGGAGCTGGGGCTTTCGTGCGGTGGTAAAATTCGCGTCTATGTTGAGAAAGTGAATTAGACCCTGTGGATCAAAATTTATTAAAACAAATCAATACGGACCGCGCCGCTCGGCTGGCGACGATCCTCATTACTGATCTGAAGACTGGCACGCAACGCGTTGTTCGTGAATCGGAATTAGACTCTGGTGACCCGCTTCATCAAGACCTGTTGGCGGCCTTTCGCGGCGGCAAAAGCAGGTCTCTTGAAACCGAGAGCGGCGAATTATTTCTCAATGTTTATACGCCTCCAACCCGTTTGATTATGACAGGGGCGGTGCATATATCCCAAGCGCTTTACCCGATGGCGCGGGCTTGCGGGCATGATGTTGTTATCGTCGATCCGCGCGAAGCGTTTGGCACCAATGAGCGTTTCCCGGATATTGACCTGATCACCGGCTGGCCGGGGGATCATTTCCCAAATCTTGGCATCGATGCTTACGCAGCCATTGTGACGCTGACCCACGATCCGAAAATCGATGATCCGGCGCTTGAATTTGCGCTGAATTCAAAAGCTTTTTACATTGGTGCGTTGGGGAGCCGAAAAACCCATGCGCGGCGGGTTGAGCGATTGACTGTGGCTGGATTTAGCGAAGAGCAAATATCGAGAATTGCGGCGCCGGTTGGTCTCGATATCGGTGCCAAAAGCCCGTCGGAAATCGCGGTTTCGATTTTAGCACAATTGACGGCGGCGCTGCGTCTTCGGACATCGGGAGAGCAGGCGGGATGAAATTTGGTCCCGTACCGGTGATTGAGGCGGAAGGTGCGATCAATGCGCATTCGGTTGCGATCAAAAAAGGCCGCGTCGCCAAGGGAAAATTTCTCGATAGCGATGATGTAGTGGCGCTTGCGGCGTCTGGAATTGAAACCATTATTGTCGCCAGACTTGACCATGATGATGTTCATGAAGACGATGCCGCGCTTGGTATCGCGTGCGCGTTGAGCGGTGCGCAAGTTGAAACTGCACCGGCCTTCACTGGCCGGGTCAATCTGTTTGCCAGCTGCGATGGTGTTCTATCTCTGGATGCCGCATTGGTTCATCGGGTTAATCAAATCCATGAATCTATTACATTGGCCACATTGATGCCGGGCTCAAAAGTCAGTGCCGGTGCGATGATCGCGACAATCAAGATCATTCCGTTTGCCGTAGAACACGCATTGTTGGAGCAGGTTTTGAACCTCTTGTCGGGCACAGAAAATTCAATGTCGGTCGCGCCGTTTGTTGTTCACAAGGTCGGGTTGGTGGCAACCCGCGTTACCGGTACGCCGGAAAAGATGCTCGATAAAACGGCGCGTTTGCTGACTAACCGGSTTGARCRWTTGGGRTCKGARYTGGGTGAAGAAATCCGGTGYGAYCACACSGAGRCAAGYATCTCYRRKGCRATYWMRRAKCTYRTCGAMMRGGGYCATGAACYGGTGATYATTTTYGGCGCRTCRGCAACYGTAGAYCGCCGCGATATGGTGCCATTGGGTATCGAAGCAGCTGGCGGTGTGGTCGATCATTTCGGTATGCCGGTTGATCCGGGCAATCTGTTGTTGTTGGGCCATTTRGATAATGTCCGTATTGTCGGGGCGCCTGGATGCGCCCGCAGCCCGGCGGAGAACGGGTTTGACCGGGTGCTGGAACAGATGATGGCCCGGCAAACAGTGACGCCGCAGACCATGGTCGCGTTTGGAGCCGGTGGGCTCTACAAGGAAATTTATTCAAGGCCCCATCCGCGCCGCGCCGTGCAGTCTCAAACTGTCGGTACAGATCACAGCTTTGCTGTGATTATTCTGGCAGCTGGGCAATCGCGGCGCATGGGCGAAATCAACAAATTGCTTCAGGAAATTGATGGCAAGGCGATGGTGCGTCATGTGGCAGACGCGGCCTGCGCCAGTAAAGCAAGCGCGGTCCTGGTGGTCACAGGGCACGAGCATGAGCAAACTGAAGCCGTTCTGGAGGGTTTGAATTTAACCTTCATCCATAACCCTGCTTTCGCAGACGGATTGAGCTCTTCACTCAAAGCCGGTGTCGTTGGTCTGAATGAAAACATTGATGGATTTCTTGTTTGCCTTGGCGATATGCCCGGCATTTCGAAAGACCTTTTGGATAAAATGATGACGGCTTATGACCCTGCGAACGAGCGCTTGATCATTGCTCCGGTCTTTCATGAAAAACGCGGCAACCCGGTGCTATTTGCGATGCGGTTCAGGCCTGCCATCGCCGATCTCGATGGCGATATGGGTGCCAAATTCCTGATCGGGCGCAACGAAGATGTGGTGTTTGAAATCCAGGCGGACGAAAATATTTTGCTGGATGTGGATACGCCGGAAGCGTTGAAATCAGTCCGGGACAGACGCGGTTAGCGATTGCCCCGGACCGACGAGATCAGGAACTGACTGGGTCAGGAACTGACTGGGTCAGGAATTCGGGCCGTCGTCAAAACCAACCCGGTCCACCATTTCACTGGCTTCCCTTGAATGACCCGCAATCTCACTGATTGCCAATGGGTCAGCATTTAATTCACCCCAGGACATAACGCGCTCGGACGCGGATACGCCAGGACGGATCGGGTATTCGTGGTTTACTTCAGCATATATCTGCTGGGCTTCCTCACTGATCAAAAATTCCATGAGGGCAAGCGCTTCTTCCGGGTGAGGGGCGTGACGCGCCATGACAACACCCGATACATTTACATGGGTGCCTCTATCTTCCGCATTTGGAAAAATGATACGGACGGAACGTGCCCAATCCTGTTGTTCKGTTTCGTTGGTGTTGGTTTCCATCCGACCCATATAATAGGTGTTGCCCAAAGCAATATCGCATTCGCCGGAATAGATGCTGCGRACCTGAGCGCGGTCRTTGCCGGYYGGYCTRTGGGCCAGATTGGCGCGCAAGCCRTCAAGCCATTCTTCGGCCGCATCAACGCCGTGATGGGCGACCATCGATCCGATCAATCCAAGTGTATAATAATGCTGGCCGGAGCGGGTGCAGATACGTCCGCGCCATTTCGGATCAGACAGGTCTTCGTAAGAAATATTTTCCTGACTGACACGTTCGCGAGAGGCGTAGATGACCCGTGCGCGGAGTGTCAGGGCAAACCATTCGTTGTTGGGATCACGCCATGAAGCCGGGATATTGCTGTTTAAAATTTCAGACATGACAGGCTGTGCCAGACCGGCTTCGGCTGCAGCCGTCAGGCGGCTGATGTCGGTTGTTAGCAAAATGTCGGCTGGGCTATTTTGCCCTTCTGCTGCCATCCGCTCGATCAGGCCTTTGCTGGCATAGATCGTGTTGACCTGGATGCCCGTGGCTTCCGTGAATTTTGCGAACAAGCCTTCTACCAATTGGGGTTGGCGGTAGGAATATACATTGACCTCGGCTTTGGTCGCGTTTCCGGAAGAAATTATCAGGCTGGTTGTCAGAATAGCGATGGCTGCGACCATTCCGGCTATACCCAGAAACAATCTGGAAATCATATCTCGCTCCAATATTAGGGGAAAGGCCCCCGTAAAACTTACAAAATGAGCACGCTTGAGCGCGGATCATACAAGAGCGCAGATCGTCACTTGCCCGCGTTTTATTTGCTATTGCGAACGATTTGCATTCTCAATAGAAGCCCTAAATTGCGGATGGAGTCAAGCGGATTTCGTTGTCACTGGCAAAGACGAGGATGCTATTTGACAGATCAAACTTTCTTGGAGAGCTTTGTTGGCAAATTTGCGCCGAAGGCCTCTTGGAATTAGGATGCAAAATTCAAGTTCGCAGATTTTTTTTGGAGACAATTCATGGCTACATCCTTGCGGGTTGCATTTCTGGGAACGGGTTTAATGGGTGCCCCGATGGTACGGCGGTTATTGGGTGACGGATATCCGGTATCCGCCTGGAACCGCAGCCCGGAAAAAGCTTCAATTCTGGCACCTGAGGGTGCGTTGGTGGCTTCAAGCGCGGCGTCTGCGGTTAAAGATGCTGACTTTGTGATCACCATGTTGAGCGACGGGTCGGCGGTTGCTGATGTTCTATTCAATCAAGGCGTTGCCGCCGCCATGAAGGCCGGCACCATTCTTGTGGATATGAGTTCGATTAAACCGCGTGAAGCGCGCGACCATTCTGCGCGATTGTCGGACTTTGATATTCGCCACATTGACGCGCCTGTATCCGGCGGCACGTTGGGCGCTGATGCCGGGAAATTGGCCATTATGGCGGGCGGAGATGAGGCCGTATTTGGTGAACTGGCGGGCATATTTGGGGTCTTTGGCCGCGCGATATTGGTCGGACCATCTGGGTCAGGGCAATTGTCCAAACTGGCCAACCAGGCAATTGTTGCAATTAACATTGGCGGGGTGGCAGAAGCGCTGCTGTTGGCTAGCGCCGGGGGCGCAGACCCGGCCAAGGTGCGGGCTGCACTAACCGGTGGGTTTGCCGATAGCACAATCCTGTCCCAACACGGGCAGCGTATGCTGACAAGAAACTTTGAACCGGGTGGGACAATACATATCCAAATCAAGGATTTGGAGAATGTCCTTGAAGAAGCAACCAACATGGGCGTCGTGATGCCGCTCGTCCAATCCATGCTGAAAATGTACCAGTTTATCCGTGATGATCTGGGTCAGGGAGATATGGACCATTCTGCTGCCTTGTTGGGTCTTGAAGCCAAGAGCAAGCCGCACCGTGTCGGCTCTTCATCGTAGCAATATAATTCCGCACCGTTGACCTTACCCAAGCTGGAAGGTTAGAATGGCCTTCCAGTTTAAGGACAAAAAAATGAATATTGGCGGTGCAGCGACCCAATCTGGTCTTTCGACCAAAACGATCCGGTATTATGAAGATATCGGTCTGGTTATTCCGGCCAGACTTGAAAATGGCTATCGCGATTATGAAGCAACCGACCTGCATACGTTGCGGTTTGTCCAGCGCGCCCGCAGCCTTGGGTTTTCGGTTGAAGAATGCCGCAATTTATTGGCGCTTTATGGCAATGAGGAGCGCGCCAGCGCCGATGTGCGTGCGTTAGCCAGTCAAAAAATCGCGGATATCGATCGCAAAATTGCTGAAATGAAATCTCTCAGGCAGACTTTGGCCAATCTGGTCGAAGCGTGTCACGGCGACGACCGCCCTGACTGTCCGATCCTGGATGATCTGGCGCATAAAAATCCACGGCTTTAAAGCCATCGGTTCATTATGACCCTCGGTTCTAAGATCTACGGCTAAATTAGATTAAGGCCACGCAGGCTGGCATGGCCATCGCGCCCGACAATTATATGGTCGTGTACCCGAACGCCGAGTGGGGCTGCGATTTCGATGATTTTCTTTGTCATGTCGATATCGGCACCAGAAGGGGTTGGGTCACCACTTGGATGATTATGTACAAGGATGATTGCGCTGGCGGATAATTCGAGCGCCCGCTTGATAACCTCGCGTGGGTAAACCGGGGTGTGATCGACCGTTCCTGATTGCTGCAATTCATCGGTAATCAGATTGTTGTTCTTGTCGAGAAACAGGATACGAAAATGTTCCTTGTCGGCAAATGCCATTGATATCCGGCAATAATCGAGAACATTTTTCCAAGATGAGAGAACTTGCTTTTCCCGGACAATGTTGCGGGTCATGCGCTCTGCCGCCGCCGCCACAACTTTAAGCTCGGTGACGATCGCTTCGCCAACCCCATCGACTTCCAGCAACCGGGCCGGGGGCGCAGAAATGGCTTCCGCAAAGCTGCCGAATTTATCGATCAGACGTTTTGCAAGGGGTTTGGTGTCGGCCCGCTGAACAGCACGAAACAACACCAATTCCAGCAATTCATAATCTGCAAATGCCGCATCGCCATTCTCACGCAGCTTGCGACGCAGCCGGTCTCTATGGCCATGATAATGGGGTGCAGGCGCACGTTTGCCATCCTTGGCGTCGTCATTCATCAGCGCTGCCATAGGGTTGGTGATGGAAGCCTGCGGGGGACAATGTAAATATTTCCACGCCGTCGCTTGTCACCCCGACGCTATGTTCAAATTGAGCCGACAAGGAGCGATCCCTGGTAACAGCGGTCCAGCCATCGGACAGAACTTTTACATGAGGGCGGCCCAGGTTGATCATTGGTTCCACCGTGAACAACATGCCAGGCTTCAAGAGAACGCCTTCGCCCTTCCGGCCATAATGCAGGATATTGGGSRCATCRTGGAACAGGCGGCCAATCCCGTGGCCGCAAAAATCACGTACCACGCTTGTGCGCTCGCCTTCAGCAAATTCCTGGATTGCGGCACCGATATCGCCGGTAGTGGCGCCGGGAACGATTGCTTCAATGCCACGCATCATGGCGTCATAGGTGACCTGGATCAGCCGGTCTGCCCGGCGGCTGATTTCACCGATCGGATACATCCGGCTTGAATCGCCGTGCCAGCCATCAACAATCAAGGTTACGTCGATATTGATAATATCGCCTTCCTTGAGGGGCTTTTCGTTGGGCATGCCATGACAGACAACGTGATTGATTGAAGTGCAGGACGAATAACGGAAACCACGATAATTCAAAGTCGCCGGTACTACGCCGTGGTCACAGGCAAATTCAAACACAAGGTCATCGATATGCTTTGTGGTAACGCCGGGTTTGATTTCAGGCACCAGCATGTCCAGCGCACGGGCGGCCAATTGCCCGGCACGGCGCATTGCTTCAAAGGCGTCTTCGCCATGCAGTTTGATCTGGCCGGTATTGCGTTCCGGTGCGTCGCTGGCGGTGATGTAGGTCATTGTAAACTTGGTCCGTTGCTTCGATCTCGAAATGAATTTAGCCGATGGCAGTGTGTATGCAAGACTTAGCCCTGCGTTATAAATTATTGGCAGGCTGTGAGAAACCCAACTTAATTGTCATTTGGCAACGATAGGCTGAATAAATTTCAGGCGCCTTCACAGGCAGAGCGTAACAATATTGGTTATTCCGGTCAGGTCGTTCCTGGATCAAACGGGATGAAATTACGTAAACGCACGGATTCAAAATTGATCTCGGTATCGTAGGCCAGAATTTCAACCCCGCGCGACATGGCGCGGTCCAGCGTCTCTGCATAATTGGGATCAATGTCGCGTGCCAATGTCATTCGATCTGCATCGGTGCGCTGGATCAGGAACAACATGACGGCGCGGTGACCGGCTTCAACCATGTCACCCAACTCAACCAGATGTTTGGTGCCACGCTTGGTCACAGAATCTGGAAATTCAGCAAGCCGTGACTGGCGCATCAGGTGGACATTCTTGATTTCCACATAACAGAGCGGGCGGTTCGGGTCTTCGAGCAGAATATCGATGCGGCTGTTGACCCCGTATTTCACTTCCCGGCGTAAATTTTCGTATCCTGTCAATTCAGGAATAGCGCCTGCTTCAATCGCCTCGGTAACGATCTTGTTGGGGTGATTGGTGTTGATCCCGACCAGAGCCGGGCCGTCACCCAAATCCACTTCGAGCAATTCCCATGAATAAGCCAATTTACGTTTTGGGTTATCTGATTTCGTCAACCAGACCCGCGACCCTGGAATGTTCAGGCCCATCATGGATCCGGGATTGGCGCAATGGGCGGTGATCATCTCGCCGCTATCGAGGCGTATATCGGCGAGGAAGCGCTTGTAGCGTTTTTCCAATATTCCCGGGTAAAGCGGCAGGTTGAATTGCATGACGTTCGATAGCCGGGACCGCGCCTGTGCGCAAGGGCGGGGACGCGTATCTGTGAATTGGCGCAGACTATTACTTTTTGCCGGGGCGTTGCACTGGTATAGAAGAGCATGACAAATCAAGATTCCCAAATATCGAATGAAGAGAGTGCGGTCGGCAAAGTCGCCACCGCTGCAATATTGGCAATCGGCGACGAGCTTTTATCGGGGCGAACCAAAGACAAAAATATCGGTTATATCGCCGAATATCTCACCAAAATGGGGATCGATCTTTGCGAAGCGCGGATGGTCTCGGATGATGAAAATGTCATCGTTGCCGCCCTCAACGAGTTGCGCGCAAACTATACCTATGTCTTTACCACCGGCGGCATTGGCCCAACTCATGATGACATTACAGCTGATGCGGTTGCCAAAGCCTTTGGCGTTGAGATCGAACATAACCCTGAAGCTGTGGCGCTGCTGACCAAGCGGATCGAAGAGGGTGGGCGCTTTAAGATGAACGAAGCGCGGTTGCGCATGGCGCGTATCCCGGTTGGTGCTGATTTGATAGAGAACCGCATAAGCGCCGCGCCCGGATTTCATATTGGCAACGTTTTTGTTTTTGCAGGTGTCCCGGCGATCATGCAGGTGATGCTGGATGCCGCCGCGCCTTTACTCACGGGCGGCGTCGTGATGCTGAGCGAGACGGTCGAATCCCGCGTCACCGAAGGCGATTTCGCACCGCATCTTGGCGAAGTGCAGGGGCGTTATGATGATGTTCTGATCGGCAGTTACCCCTGGTTCAAGAATGGCGAATACGGCACCAACATTATTTTGCGCAGCCGCAACAAACCAGCGCTCGCAGACGCAACCGGCGAGGTCCGTGGCGTTTTGAAGGAACTGACCAAAACCCTCAAAATGCAAAAAAAGAACAGAAAGAAATAAGATGACAGTTGATCCGAACCAGAAACATTTCCCGGTTTCATGGGATCAGTTTCACCGCGACGCCCGGGCATTGGCGTGGCGATTGTCAGACCGTGAGGAAGGCGATTTTCATGCGATCATCAGCATCACGCGTGGCGGTCTTGTGCCGGCTGCTATTGTGGCACGGGAATTGGAAATCCGCCTGATCGAAACCATCTGCATCGCCTCCTATGATCACCAATCACAAGGCAAGCTCAGCGTGCTTAAAACCGTCAGCGACGAGGTTGCCAATGTGGCCGGCGGTGAGGGCGCGGGTATCCTGATCGTTGATGATCTTGTCGATACCGGCAAGACCGCAAAGCTGGTGCGCGGCCTGCTGCCAAAAGCCCATTTTGCCACCGTTTACGCAAAACCCATGGGGGTTCCGCTGGTGGATACTTTCATTACCGAGGTGTCGCAGGACACATGGATATATTTCCCCTGGGATATGGAATTGCAATTCACACCGCCCCTGCGCGGGTCTGGGGATTAGACAGGAGAACGCTTTGTTAGACTTTGGTCAGGAGTTAAGGAAAGTCATTTACGTGATGGACCAGTTCCGTGCGGCCCATCAGCATATTTCATGTCAGGGTTGTATGGTTCTCTTGTATGTCCACATGGACTCTGGAATTTCCGTTCGGGACCTAAGCGCTAAAGTCGGGATTCAACAAGCCCATGCTTCGAGGCTGATCTCAAGCTTTCTGAAGGTCCACCGAAAGAAGCAGGCTGGGTTGGACCTTTTGTATTTCAAAGAAGACCCGATGGATCGAAGGGTCAAGCGGTTGTATCTGACCTCAAAGGGTGAAGGTATCCTAAGGCGCATTGATGAGTATTTCAGGGTCTTGGCTGCCAATAACGGCTGATTTCTTAGTTTGACACCCGATGAAGCAACAATATGCCGATATAGAGTTGGCATCTGAACTTGCAAATTTTGCTCGGGTGTTGTTTGCGGCTGAGAAACAAATGACTTTTATTTCTAGGGTTGTGTCCAGTTCCAGTGTGTGACAATCGGTATGGCAATACGGTGTCAATCGGACCCCAAAAAATGCGGACGTGGCGGAATTGGTATACGCAGCAGACTTAAAATCTGCCGTCTTTTAAATGACATACGGGTTCAAGTCCCGTCGTCCGCACCAAACCCTTAAGCCAATTTCATCCACAATCCAACGCCCATACCGCACTGCAGCGTGAAGCGGGGGGCGGGTTGTGGCAATGTCCCTCAAACGGCGTGCGTTCAATGCGCCACATTTGTTACGGGGGGTATCATGAACGAAATTCTGACTGAGAAACCGGAGGTTGAGACGCTTGATCCGGCCTTCCTGAACCGGACCCTTTTTGAAGCGATGTTGGATGCCCGCGACCGGCGYGGYGGGAAACACGAATTCATCGAGGATGCCGARCGCGRGCCGATGACGYTTGATCGGYTGCTGCTTGGGGCYAGTGTTTTATCTGGCAAAATCGCCGCTTTGAGCGAACCGAAAGAACGGGTCGGGTTGTTGCTCCCCAACAGCAATGGCGCGGCGGTTGTGTTTTTTGCCTGTCATGCGGCGGGGCGTATTCCGGCGATGTTGAATTTTTCGTCCGGCATCAAGAACCTGATTTCCTGCTGYGAAACCGGCCAGATTAAAACCGTATTCACGTCGCGGCGGTTTGTTGCGCTTGGCAAGCTTGAAGACCTGATCGAGGCGCTTGAAAAAGCAGTGAAAATTGTCTGGCTTGAGGATGTGCGCAAATCGATCTCGACGCTCGATAAAATTGCCGGGCTGATCCGCTCGAAATTCCCGCGCCGGATGTTGGCGAAAACCGGGGCTGTTCCATCCGACCCCGCCGTGGTGCTTTTTACCTCCGGCACCGAAGGTGTGCCCAAGGGGGTCGTCCTCACCCATTCCAACATGCTGGCAAACGTCAAGCAGATCATGCTGACCGGCGCGTTGCATGAAGATGACAAGGTGTTTAATGCGCTGCCGATGTTTCATTCATTCGGCATGACAGCGGCGTTCATTTTGCCGGTGGTGACGGGGATGAAGGTCTTCATGTACCCATCGCCCCTGCATTATCGCCAGATCCCGCCGCTGGTGCGTGARTTYGGYGCGACCGTTCTGTTCGGCACCGACACGTTTGCGGTTGGCTGGGGCAAGGTTGCGGACCCKGAAGATTTYGCGACGATCCGTTTTATCGTCCTTGGCGCCGAGCGSGTGAAAAMSACAACRCGKGAATTRTGGCGCGAGCGSTTYGGCATCGAACTTTACGAAGGCTATGGCGCGACCGAGGCGTCGCCCGTACTTGCCTGCAATTTTCCAGGCGCCGCCAAGGAGGGCAGCGTTGGCAGGCTGTTCACGGCAATCGATCACCGGATTGAACCGGTGCCGGATTTGAAGGAAGGCGGGCGTCTTGTCATCCACGGCCCCAATGTCATGGCGGGCTACATTACCCACGACCGGCCTGGCGAATTGCAGCCACCACAAAATGGCTGGCACGATACCGGGGACATTGTTGAAATAGATGAAGATGGTTTTGTCTTCATCAAGGGCCGCGCCAAGCGGTTCGCCAAACTCGGTGGCGAAATGGTCTCGCTGGTGGCGGTTGAAAACCATGTTGCTATGGCGTGGCCGGATAATATTCACGCGGTTGCGTCTATCGCCGACAAGCGAAAGGGCGAACGACTTGTGCTGATTACAGACAAGGTGAAAGCCGACCGCGCTGAGTTGCAGAAATGGGCCAAGGCCAATGGTGTGCCCGAACTTCATCTCCCGAAGAAGATCATCTTTATCGATGAGATGCCGGTTCTTGGCACTGGCAAGRTGGATTATTTGGCAATCCAGGCGCTGGCCGARGTTTAAACCGGACAGAACCAGCTCATTACAGATATTTTGTCAGGCATTTCCTTCATTGTGCTGGCATGCGRTGGGATTTGGGCATAGCGTCCGGAAATGAAATCCCGCTACAGGAGAYATTATGAACAGTGAGCTAGRTGATAGCAAAGCTGGCGATCAACAACGTGCTGCCGTCCGTGAGGATTGGGCCGGGCGCGCGCTGCATTGGGATCGGCACGCCGAKATGGTTGCGGAACCAGCAGAACGGCTGAACCAGCCTTTGATCGAGGCTGCTGATATTCAAACAGGCCAAACCGTTCTTGATATCGCAACCGGTTCCGGGGAACCTGGATTGACTGTTGCCAAATTGATTGGCGCGAATGGCCATTTGACCATGAGTGACATGGTGCCTGAAATGATCGCGGGCGCGGAACGCCGGGCGACCGATCAAGGCTTGACCAATATCGACTATATGATCGCCGACATGGCGGATTTGCCGCGTGAGGCAAACACCTATGACCGGGTGATTTCCCGATTCGGTTTGATGTTTTGCCCCAACAAAGAGACGGCCGTATCGGAAGCCTTCCGGGTATTGAAGCCGGGTGGGCGCGCCGCATGGATGGTGTGGGGCCCGAAATCAAATAATTCTTCTTTTGCGTTTATCGACGAGGCGGCCAAAAATATATTTGGTGCCGACAATCCAAAACTTGATGTGGATTTACCCTTCAGCTTGTCTGAAAGCGGAGCATTGGAAACTTTGTTGCGCGATGCAGGGTTCGAGACCAAAGGCGAAGTGGATATCAAACTCCATCCCAAATTACCGACCGACCGGCCATTCTGGTCAGCCATGGTGGACATGATGGTTGGCCGCCCGCGCGATGCGGCAAGCGAAGACGAGCGGGCTGCATTTGACCGCCAAATTAAGACGCGTTTTGGCGACCTCATCAAAGACGGTAGATATCATATCCATATGCATGCGCGCATCTGTTCCGGGGTTAAATCTGCGTGACTGACACAACAAAAGCCGGCGCGCTTTCAGGCGTCAGTGTCGCGCGTTTGTCGTTGCTCCATTGGGCGATGATATTGGGCGCGGCCTCCTCATTCGGCGTTACGTTTCTTTTTGTGAAGACGGCGTTGGTTGATATCCCGCCAATGTCGCTGGCGGCGTTGCGGTGCGTGGTTGCTATCCCGATTGCGTGGGTTGGGCTGAAACTTGTTGGTGGCTCAATGCCGCGTTTCAAGGATAGCTGGAAAGTTTTTTCCGTATTGGGAATTTTGACAGCGGGTATTCCGTTTCCATTCATCGCCTATGGGCAAGGCCAAATCGAGACCGCGTTGGGCGGCATGTTGTTTGGGGCGCTGCCCGTTTTCAATGTAATATTGGTTCCCTTGATTGCCCGCGATGAAGCGTTTCATCCAACGCGCCTGTTCGGGGCATTGTTTGGGTTTTTCGGTCTTTTGCTGGTGATGGCACCGAAATATACCGGCACGGTCGATAACAATCTGGTGGCGATGCTTTTAATCGTCCTGGCAGCAATTTCGTATGCGGCGGGGGTAAGCTTTGCGCGGCGCGAAAAGAAGGCGCATCCGATTGCGATGATTGTTGGTCAGCTTATCTGGGGCAGCATTATATTRGTGCCGTTGGCGTTATATATGGATTGGCCGTGGCAGGGCATGCCGTCGCTGAAATCCTGGGGCGGYGTATTCGGCGTTGGAATTCTCGGTACCGCTATTGCGCCGACATTGCTGTTCCTGCTGATCCGTATGATTGGCGGCACCCGCGTCTCGATCATCCCGTTATTGATGCCGATTTTTGCGACCTTGATTGGGGTTTTCTATGTGGGGGAGCAAATTCATTTGCTGTCGTTTCTGGGGCTTGGCTGTGTGCTGGTTGGGGCAAYCATTATTGCCCGGACGAAGCAGCGCGATATCTAGGAAATTCAGTCGTCGCGCAACTTTTTTGTGGCAACACCTATCTTGCCTGGAGGTTGGTGAAAACGATCAAGTGTTGCGACTTAATTCCGTTTTACCGCCACCATAGAGCCAGTCATAGCGGGCCAACAGGTCTAGGGGCGGGCTGTTTCYGATCCGGGCATCGCGGAAGATGCTCATTGGGTAGGGGATATGATAGATTTGGCTGTTTTTGCGGGATTCACGCCAAACCCGCGCGATCCGGCTGAGCCGCCAATTCTCGTAGRGCCGAAATGCAGATGGGACATTGCAATCGGTCTCAACAAGGGCGGTGGCGATTGCGGCGGCGTCTTCGATGGCTAATGCCCCGCCCTGGGCCGTAAACGGCAGGATCGGGTGCGCCGCATCGCCGAGCAAGGCGACGGGTCCATCGCTGATGAATTTTGCCGGTGGCCGGTCAAACAATTCCCATGTGCGCCATTCTTTTACCGCCGCGATGAGTTCGCGAATGTCCAAGCAAAGAGCTTTGGCGTGTGCATTCAAAATGTCCGGGTCACCAATATTTGACCAGCCATCGCCAGGGCTTTTCTGGCGCAAAACAGCAACCACGTTGATCCAGTTCCCCTTTCGCACCGGATAATGCACCAGATGTAATTTCCGGCTCAGCCAGAGGCCGGTGAAGCGTCCGCTAAACCCGCTTGGTGCGTTCCTGGCGGACACCATCCCACGCCATGCCACGAAGCCGGTGCTTATGGGTGGTCCGTCATCGAGGATTTGTTTGCGGACAATGGAGCGAGCGCCGTCAGCGCCGATCAAGCCGATGCCTGAAAATTCCCGAATTTCCGATGTTTTGGTATCTGTTGCCTGGACCGTAACGCCGCGCGGGTAAGCCGCCAATTCATCTACATTACAGCCATATTCAATGGTGATATCGGGTGATGCCTGACAAGAATCATGGAGAATTTGCAACAAGTCAGCGCGGTGGATAACCCCATAAGGTGAGCCGTATCGTTCAAGCGCCAATTTACCGAGAGGCACTGTATTGAGCATCTCTCCGGTCCGGCTTTTAAAAATTCTGATATTTTCAGGAAGCGACCATTTTTCCTTCAAGGCATCGCCAAGGCCAAGGTCGAGTAAAATGCGCGATGCGTTAGGGCTTACTTGAATGCCGGCACCAAATTCCTTTGGCCCGGACGCTTTTTCAAGGACGACGACCCGCAACCCCTGTTGCGCCAGGGTGAGGGCGACCGTCAGGCCACCAATGCCGCCACCGGCGACAATGATCGTGCGATTATCGAGARGTTTGGTGGACATTGTCTGAATAAGACCCGGTCAGATTTATTACAAACGCCAAATTTCCGGAGTTTAGGCTTACGGCTAGGGAGACGGGGAATGGAAACAGCCAGCGGGCTCGGTTTCCGCAACCTTCAGGCCAGCCCTATGCTTGTAAAGTGTTGAGCAATAAGGGCAAATAATTTCATCTTCCGGGCCCATATCGAGGAAAATATGAGGGTGATCGTGGGGCGGTTCGGCACCGATGCATTTAAATTCCCGCGCGCCAATATGGATTACGGAAGTGCCAATGTCGTTGTGGAAATGCGGCGTGGCGTGATCGGCCATTGGTCCCTCGGAGCGTTTATTTGAATCAGTGCTTGACCYTAACCTTGTAGCAGGGCCAAGAATAGAGCCAATTTACATCACGGCTTACATCTCATACATCTCAGGTTACATCCTGGGCAAAATTGCCCTCTTTCCTCACCTTTACGTAATGGTCAAGTTGGTTTAATCAAACGCTATGCAGCATTTCGATTCAGATGGTATCCAGATTGCTTATTCCGTTGAGGGGGCCGGAGATCCAATTCTGCTGATCCACGGATTTGCATCAAACGCACGCACAAACTGGGTAGATACGGGCTGGGAAAAGAGCCTTGTCGCCGATGGCCGGACCGTTATCACAATCGATAATCGGGGGCATGGCGAAAGCGAAAAACCGCACGATTCTGCTGTCTATGAAGCTCATATGATGGCGGGTGATGCGTATCGTCTGATCAAACATCTTGGTCTCAAACAAGTAGATGTCATGGGTTATTCCATGGGCGCGCGGATTACCGCCTATTTTTCTCTGGCACACCCTGAATTGGTGCGCAGCATCATATTTGGCGGGCTTGGAATGGGCATGGTTGACGGGGTCGGGAATTCCGAAACCATTGCCATGGCGCTTGAAGCGCCAGATGTATCGCACGTAACCGATCCGGTYGGRCGGGCGTTYAGAAYTTTTGCRGAAGSSRCCKKSAWYGNTNTGGWTKCNGCYTGCAGCCTGTGTCCGGTCGGCTCGGCGTAGAATCCTGGCGGACGATTTGGCGGCGCTTTCAATTCCTGCCCTGGTGGCGGTTGGTACGCGCGATGATATTGCGGGCTCGGCGCACGATCTGGCTGCTTTGATGCAGAACGCGAAAGCGTTTGATATTCCAGACCGGGATCATATGCGCGCGGTTGGYGATAAAATTTACAAAGAAGGCGTGTTGGCCTTCCTTCAAGGGCGGCCCTGACGGGGATAGACCTGACAGGAATAGCCTTGAAGCAATAAACATCAGATAGGAATAAAAACGTGAAGTCAGAAAAAATTGCATTTACCGGCGCCGACGGAAACGCGCTGATTGGGGACCAGTATGGGGATACTGGGAAACCGGTTGTATTGCTGCTGCATGGCGGCGGCCAGACCCGGCATTCCTGGACCCCGACAGCGATCCGTCTGGCGGAAGACGGCTGGTGTGCAATTACGCTTGATCAGCGCGGCCATGGCGATAGCGAATGGGTGGCAAACGGCCATTACGCCCATGCCGATTTTGCCCGTGATGTACACGAGGTTTGTCTGCAATTGATCGAGCGTGATGGTGCAAAACCGGTATCAGTAGGTGCCTCGATGGGGGGCATGGCGAGCCTGGCAGCGGAAGGCAAATATCCTGGCGAAAATTTGGGGGCGCTTGTGCTTGTGGATATTACGCCACGGGTCAATATGGACGGTGTTTCGAAAATTCGCGACTTTATGGTTTCAAAGATGAAAGATGGCTTTGCGTCTCTTGATGAGGCGGCAGACGCTGTCCAGGCTTATATGCCCAACCGGAAGCGCACCAGAAATCTGGAAGGTTTGAAAAAGAACCTGCGGCTTCATGAAGATGGACGTTATCGCTGGCATTGGGATCCACGGTTTTGGGAAGGACCACGCACCGCAACCACCGACCGCGAAAGTCTCAGCGCCACATTGACGAATGCTGCCAAAATATTGAGCATCCCGACCTTGCTTGTGCGCGGGCGCGAGAGCGAGCTCGTTGAAGAAGAACATGTGGCGGAATTTCTGGAAATGGTGCCACACGCAAAATATGCCGATATCAGCGGTGCTGGCCATATGGTGGCGGGCGACCGCAACGATATTTTTGCGGGCGCCGTATTGGAATTTCTTCGCGAATTGCCAAATGCACCGCAATCCTAGAGGTTTCGTATTCGGCATTTAAGTTTTTGTCTAATGGCTTGAGAAATATAATTTTTTCCCAAAAAATTAATCCACTGAACAATATTGTGATCAAGTTTTCGGTTGAAATTTGACATCTGTGCTACGATTTCAGCAACAGACAGTCACGCCCGTTGGTAAAACAGAATTTGGTTTGCCCAAAATCTGGCACAAGAAACCGGGCCACAAGGGAAATTGATATGAGCCTTCATAACCCTCGCACAAAACATGGCCTTCGCCGGGTTGATCCCATTTGGGAAGAATTGCGGAATGAAGTCCAGGAAATGATCCAGAACGAGCCGGAATTGGCAGGTTTTGCCATGGAATCCGTTCTCAACCACGATAATCTGGAAGATGCAGTGATCCATCGCATCGTTACACGGTTGGATCATGGTGATATTAGCGGCGAGCTGATCCGCCAGGCCTACGAAGAGGCCATTGCCGATGATCCCAGTATCGGGGAAGCCTTCCGGGCCGATATTGCTGCTATTTATGACCGCGATCCGGCATGCCATCGCTATCTCGAACCGGTCTTTTATTTCAAGGGGTTTCATGCCGTGCAAACCCACCGCCTGGCGCATTGGCTTTGGAACAAGGGCCGCAAGGATTTCGCCTATAATTTGCAGAGCCGGACGTCACAGATTTTCCAGATCGATATTCACCCGGCAGTGCGCATGGGCAAGGGCATCATGCTTGATCATGGCCACGCGATTGTCATGGGGGAAACGGCGGTTATCGAAGATGATGTTTCGATCCTGCACGGGGTAACCCTTGGCGGTACCGGCAAAGAGGGCGGGGAACGCCATCCGAAAATCCGCGCCTGTGTCCTGATCGGTGCTGGCGCCATCATTCTCGGTGATATCGAAGTCGGAACCTGCTCGCGGGTTGCGGCTGGGTCGGTTGTGCTCAAGGATGTGCCCCCGAATACAACGGTTGTCGGGGTGCCTGCCAAAGTTGTTGGCCGGGCCGATTG
>JAESRU010000154.1 GCA_016764455.1 Hyphomicrobiales bacterium
TAACCGTTAGTAGATTTAAATTTAAGTTTGGTAAGGTCGGCCCAATTGGAATAATTAGCGTGGCCAAAAATATGACTTCGAGCTTGTTCAACTCTTTGAGCTGCTGCCGGTTTTGAGGACACTGAGATAAGGTGTTTTTGGAATTGGAGAGTAGATATGATGCGAAGGAAATTCAGTCGCGAGTTCAAGCGGGAAGCAGTCTTATTGGTCAAGCAGCGTGGGGTCAGTGTGGCGCAAGCTGCTCGTGATCTGGATTTGCATGGGACAGTGTTGCGGCGCTGGATACACGAGTTCGGAAATAGTCCGGATGGGGCCTTCCCCGGCAAGGGTCTGATGCAGCCGGAGGCTGAAGAAGTCCGGCGGCTCCGGCGCGAGGTTGTGAAGCTGAAAGCTGAGCGCGACATCTTAAAAAAAGCCGCGGCCTACTTCGCCAGGGACCAGCTGTAATGTTCAGGTTCATTGCGAAGCACCGGGGGATCTGGCCGGTCATTTGGATGTGTGAGACGCTCGGTGTCTCACGGAGTGGCTTTCATGCCTGGCTGACAAGRCCACYYAGTGCACGRGCGAGGAGCGATGATGTTCTTAGCGCGCGGGTGCGAGCAAGCTTTATGCGCTCTGACCGAACTTATGGCGCACGCCGGGTCTGGCACGACATGTTGGCGGAGGGATTTGCCTGCGGCTTGCACAGGGTCGAACGCCTGATGGGCCTGCAGGCATTGCGGGCGCGTCCACGTCGTCGCCAGTTGCCAAAAGATGCCGGGACACGCTCCATCACCGCGCCAAATGTGCTGGACCGTGCGTTCACTGCTGACAGGCCGAACCAGAAATGGGTTGCTGACTTCACCTATATCTGGACGGCTGAAGGCTGGTTGTATGTCGCAATGGTGCTGGACTTGTACTCGCGGCGCATCATTGGCTGGTCGATGAAGGATGATATGACCACGCAACTGGTCACCGATGCGCTGATCATGGCAATCTGGCGCAGAGGTCGGCCAAAGACGGTCCTGCATCACTCGGATCAAGGCAGTCAGTATACCAGCGAAACCTTCCAGCGTTTGATGGCCGACAACGGCATCAACTGTTCGATGAGCCGGTCTGGTAATTGCTGGGATAATGCGGTGATGGAGAGCTTCTTCTCATCGTTAAAGATGGAGCGTGTCAGAGGAAAAATCTATCGGACACGCGATCAGGCGCGCGCCGATGTGTTCGATTATGTCGAGCGGTTCTACAATCCAAACCGCCGGCACTCGACCATCGGCTACATGAGCCCTATACAGTACGAGGAGAGAGCGATGGAAGCTTAACTTGCCGTCCACAGAACCGGCAGCAGCTCAATGAAGAACTCCCTTCTCAAAGGATTTTTGAGCTGGATTATGGGTGTTTTTGGAAAACACGCCGCTAAAAAGCGGTTTCTTAAATAGAGACATTGTCGACCTTCATTTTAGTATCCACCAGTGGCAGCGTTTCTTTTCTGGTGCGCCTAAAAGTGCTATAGCCTTCTGCTTCCAAGCGTTTCTGTCGGAACGCATTTCTGTTAATGCTTCCTGTTCCAACATGGCTTCCATTGCCTCAAGCTTCACTTGAATGAGGGTATCATCTGGGGTCGCGAAGTGTCCACTTTAGACGGTTTCGCGACGGTCTCAGCGGGCTCCATAGGAAAACCGCCGTGCAGCTCGGAAGGGTCGATCGCTCCAAGGGTTTAACTCCTGGGGTCTAACACAGTTGATCGAGCTTGATCAGCCGCCGGTGACGCTCATGTGGCGGCCAAGGGCTGGTCCGGTATTGTCCCGGTCGATGATAAAATCATGCCCCTTGGGTTTGCGGCCGATCGCTTCGTCGATTGCTTGGGATAGCAATTCATCACCCTCAGACGCCCGCATTGGCGCGAGCAGGTCTGCGGCATCATCTTGCCCGAGGCACATATAAAGCGTGCCAGTACACGTAATCCGGACCCGGTTGCAGCTTTCGCAGAAATTATGGGTCAGCGGCGTGATGAAACCAAGCCGCCCGCCGGTTTCTTCAACCTTCACATAACGTGCCGGGCCGCCGGTTTTGTGTGGAATTTCGGTCAAAGACCAGCGTTTTTCAAGGTCTTTGCGAACCTGCGATAGCGGCAGATACTGATCCGTGCGGTCGCCCTCAATTTCGCCAAGCGGCATGGTTTCGATCAATGTCAAATCATAACCCTTGCCGTGGGCCCATTCGATCATGGTTGGAATTTCCTGGTCGTTGAAGCCTTTAAGCGCAACGGCGTTGATCTTGATTTGAAGGCCTGCTTTTTCCGCTGCTTCAAGCCCGGCCATGACCTTTTCCAAAGATCCCCACCGGGTAATGTCGTGGAATTTGTCCGGATCAATGGTATCAACCGATACATTGATCCGCCGGACGCCAGCTTCATAAAGTTCATCTGCATATTTTGGCAATTGGCTGCCATTGGTGGTCAGCGTCAATTCGTCCAGATCACCTGATTTCAGATGCCGCCCAAGCGCGTGAAACAGGCTCATGATACCGCGGCGTACCAAAGGCTCGCCGCCGGTAATGCGCAATTTGCGCACGCCCTTGGCAACAAAGGCGGAGCACATCCGGTCCAGCTCTTCGAGGCTCAATACATTTTTCTTTGGCAGGAAGGTCATGTTTTCGGACATGCAATAGACACAGCGAAAATCGCACCGGTCGGTTACTGATACCCGGAGATAGGAAACATGCCGCCCAAACGGATCTATCAGTTCGGGTTGGCCTCTAGCGATTTTGATTTCTGCCGACATTTCCTGAACTCCATTCCGATTGGGCATTCTCGATTGGGCATTCTCGATTGGGCATTAAAGCCACGAACCTGCTTATACTCAAGATAAGGTCGCTCGTTGACAATCCCAAGTCCGTATCCTGATTTTAAGACTAGAACCACGATCTGCCAAGCCGTGAGGCAGCAATAAAGTGCCGGTCGCGATAAAGATTGTGTAGCAGATCATCAATTTCGGCAGAGATCGGCCCAGTGAACAGCAATGTCCGCATCACCTGTGGCACGTGATTATTGCTGCGACGCACATAGAGTTATCCAATTCGCCCCTTGATTTTTAGTCTGGAATTGTTCCAGAATATTGTTAGTGGGGAGGAATATCAACAAAATGTCAGCCGAAAAACCGGCCAGCGATACTGTCACAGAAGTAGCTGAAGAGGATGTGCTGCGCGCACATTTATACCGGCTGCTTGCGGGTTATTTGGCCCGACCACCGGGTGTAGAAGACCTCCAGGTTGCGGCTTCTATGGTGGGTGATGACACCGAATTTGGTCAAGCAATTCAAACGCTTGGCAAAATCGCAAAGAGTGTTTCCCCCGAACAGATTTCCGAAGAATATCATGACCTTTTCATCGGCGTCGGGCGCGGTGAATTGCTCCCGTATGCATCATATTATCTGACCGGATTCTTGATGGAAAAACCCCTTGCAAAGCTCAGATCAGATATGGGCGAACTTGGCATTATGCGCGACGACTCGGTCAAAGAACCGGAAGATCACATCGGCGCGTTGATGGATATGATGGCCGGGATCATTCTTGGGGCCTTCGCCAAGACCGGCGATATTGCAGCGCAAAAGAGATTTTTTGACGAACATATTTCCCCGTGGGCAAAACATTTTTTCCGCGACCTTGAGGGCGCGAAGGCTTCGGTCTTTTACGCAGCACTCGGGTCAATCGGACGGATTTTCATGGACATCGAAGAAACAGCTTTTGCGATGGACTAGGAATTGAATTGTCTTTGCGGGGAGCCCCGTTGAGGCGGAATAGGACGAAAATTTACAGGAGGAAGGAGAAAACGAAAATGTCAAAAAAAGAAACTGACATTGTTACGGATCGTCGCGGGTTTCTAAAACTCGCCGGTCTTGGAACCGTTGCCGGGGGTGCAGCCCTCGTTGTGGGTGACAAGACAGCCGAAGCGGCGGGTTCGACCAGCACGACGGCGGGATACCGGGAAACCGATCACGTCAAAAGATACTACGAACTGGCAAGGTTCTAGAAAATCAAATGGTCTGCGGGCCGGATGATTTTCGGAATTTAGTTGAAGAAATTTTATTGAAGGAGATAAGCGATGCTTAGGAAGAAGACTGGCGGGGTTGCATCAGGCCCCCGGTTGTCATCTGCCCTCGCGGAGCTCACCAATGGTGCYGTTGAYCGCAGGACGTTCCTGCGCCGGTCAGGGCTAACAATTGGTGGCATAGCGGCTGCTGCGACATTGTCCAGTGGTATGGTGACAAAAAGTGAAGCTGCAACGGCTGGGAGTGAGACTGTAGATCTCATCAAGTCGGTTTGCACCCATTGTGCGGTCGGTTGTACCGTCATGGCGGAAGTAACGAACGGTGTCTGGATCGGGCAAGAGCCCGGCTTTGACAGCCCGATCAACCTCGGTGCTCATTGCGCCAAGGGTGCGGCCGTTCGTGAACATGCCCATGGTGAACGCCGTTTGAAATATCCAACCAAGCTTGAAGGTGGCAGATGGGTCCGTATCAGTTGGGACCAGGCCATCGACGAAGTCGGTGATCGTCTGTTGGCGCTTCGCGAGTCGTCTGGACCAGATTCGGTCTATTGGCTCGGTTCGGCTAAACACAGCAACGAACAGGCTTATCTCTTCCGTAAATTCGCAGCCTATTGGGGCTCGAACAATACGGATCATCAGGCGCGTATTTGTCATTCAACCACAGTTGCCGGTGTAGCGAACACCTGGGGCTATGGTGCGATGACCAATTCGCTCAACGATATCCATAATTCCAAGGCGATCTTTATGATCGGCGGCAATCCTGCTGAAGCTCATCCGGTTTCCTTGATGCATATTATGCGTGCCAAGGAAGTGAATAATGCGGCGTTGATCGTTTGCGACCCGCGCTTCACGCGGACCGCTGCCCATGCCAGTGAATATGTACGCTTGCGGCCCGGTACCGATGTGGCCCTGATCTGGGGCATCCTCTGGCACGTCTTTGAAAATGGTTGGGAAGATACCGAATTCATCCGCCAGCGCGTTTATGGCATGGACGATATCAGGGCCGAGGTTGCCAAATGGAACCCGGAAGAAACCGAACGTGTTACTGGCGTTCCAGGCTCGCAGCTTCGCCGCGTTGCCCGGACATTGGCCAACAACCGCCCCTTCACCATCATCTGGTGCATGGGTGGCACCCAACACACCACGGGCAATAACAATACCCGTGCTTATTGTGTGCTTGGTCTGGCGCTCGGTACAATCGGGACCCAGGGCGGCGGCGCCAACATTTTCCGCGGCCATGACAATGTGCAGGGTGCAACCGACATGTGTGTGCTGTCGCATTCGCTGCCAGGCTATTACGGCCTGAAAACCGGATCGTGGAAGCATTGGGCCCGCGTTTGGGAAACCGACTATGAGTGGATCAAGGATCGTTTTGCGTCTCAAGAACTCATGGAACGGGCAGGTATCACTGTGTCGCGCTGGATTGATGGGGTCCTTGAAGACAAGGAAAATATCGACCAGCCCGAAAATATCCGCGGAATGGTGTTCTGGGGCCATGCTCCAAACTCGCAAACCCGTCTCGGCGAGATGAAGGTTGCCATGGAGCAACTGGATACCCTCGTTGTGGTCGATCCTTAYCCGACCGTWTCRGCKGTSYTGCATGAYCGCCRGGATGGTGTTTAYCTGCTGCCGGCCTCGACCCAGTTCGAGACCTAYGGTTCGGTAACYGCTACCAACCGGACGTTCCAGTGGCGTGATAAAGTTGTTGACCCGTTATTCGAGTCACTTCCCGATCACACCATCATGTACAAGTTCGCTGTGAAATTCGGCATCGCCGACGAGATGTTCAAGAACATCGCCGTTGAAAATGACGAACCTCTCGTTGAGGACATCACCCGCGAATGGAACCGGGGCATGTGGACCATCGGCTATACCGGCCAATCGCCGGAGCGGATCAAAAAACACATGGCCAACCAGCATACATTCGACCGCACCACATTGCTCGCCACCGGCGGCCCGTGTGACGGCGAATATTACGGCCTTCCATGGCCGTGCTGGGGCACACCGGAAATGGGTCATCCCGGCACGCCGATATTGTATGACACTTCCAAGCCGGTTGCCGAAGGCGGCCTTTGCTTCCGCGCCCGTTACGGCGTTGAACGCGATGGCACTAACCTTCTTGCCGAAGGTTCGTATCCGGTTGGTTCCGAAATCGAGGACGGTTATCCCGAATTCACAATGGCCATGCTGCAACGGCTTGGCTGGGATGGCGACCTCACCGCAGACGAGCGTTCTGTGATTGATGGCATCGCTGGTGAAAGTACCAATTGGAAAACCGACCTTTCCGGCGGTATCCAGCGGGTTGCAATCGCCCATGGTTGTGCCCCGTTCGGCAACGCCAAGGCGCGGGTCAATGTCTGGACATTCCCGGACCCGATCCCGATCCATCGTGAACCGCTCTATACGCCGCGTCGTGATCTGGTCGCTGACTATCCGACCTATGACGATACCAGGCGGCTACGCTTGCCAACCCTCTACAAGTCTATCCAGGACCAGGATTTCTCGGTTGATTTTCCGATGATCCTGACCTCTGGGCGTCTTGTGGAATATGAGGGTGGTGGCGACGAGTCACGGTCCAACCCATGGCTTGCTGAATTGCAGCAGGACATGTTTGCCGAGATCAACCCGGCCGATGCCAACGACCTTGGTATTCGCGAGGGAGAGATGATCTGGGTTCATGGTCCAGAAGGCACCAAGGTCAAGGTGATGGCGATGATAACGAAAAGGGTGGGGCGTAATCTTGTATTCATGCCGTTCCATTTCGGTGGCCATTTCCAGGGCGAGGATCTTCGGGACAAATATCCTGAGGGGGCAGACCCTTACGTGCTCGGTGAATCATCGAATACGGTTGGCACATATGGGTATGACTCAGTCACCCATATGCAGGAATCCAAAGTGACGCTTTGCCGCGTCGAGCGTGCATAGGGAGGATTTAAATTATGGCACGAATGAAGTTCCTCTGTGACGCCGAGCGCTGCATCGAATGCAACGCATGTGTCACTGCTTGTAAAAACGAGCACGAAGTTCCGTGGGGCGTAAACCGCCGCCGGGTTGTCACGCTAAGTGACGGCTCGCCGGGTGAACGGTCTATTTCGGTCGCATGTATGCATTGTTCAGATGCACCATGCATGGCCGTATGCCCTGTGGATTGCTTCTATCAGACCGACGAAGGTGTCGTTCTTCACTCCAAAGACCTCTGCATTGGTTGTGGTTATTGCTTCTATGCGTGCCCGTTTGGCGCGCCGCAATATCCTCAAGCTGGCAATTTCGGGTCCCGGGGCAAGATGGACAAATGCACCTTCTGCGCGGGTGGTCCGGAAGAGGATCATTCCACTGCGGAGTTCCAGGCTTACGGCCGCAACCGTCTTGCTGAAGGCCGGTTGCCACTTTGTGCGGAAATGTGCTCCACAAAAGCCCTTCTCGCTGGTGACGGTGAGGTTGTTTCCAACATCTACCGTGAACGCGTCGTTGCGCGTGGCTTCGGCTCCGGTGCTTGGGGTTGGGGTACAGCCTACGAGCGCAAGGTCAATACCTAAACACAATCGTGAGGCGGCTCGTTGGGGCCGCCTCACATTTTGCATTCGTATGGATACGGCGCTTGTTATCGCGTGGCATGTAAGCCATCGATGGAACGTATTTTTGGTGCAGGTATTCACACCGCGCACTTCAATCGCGTTCAAAAAGCAGGTCTGCTGAAATCGATTCAATTAATTGTGATTTCTGGCCCAGGGAAAGCCGGAAATCGCGACAGGTTATCCAGGAGAATTACCATGAGGCTCGGTATCGGCCGGTGGGCAACATTTGGAATCGCGCTGCTCTTTTTTGTCGCGACATTTTTATATTCTGAGAGCAATTACGGGCCATCATTTGGACCTTCAATTGCCGCCGCCCAGCAAACCCCATCGGGCCTGGAAAGTAACCCAACTGGTGGCAACGTGCCTGGCGGATCGCGCGGCAACAATGCCGACGGGACGATATGGAGCAACATCCGCAACGGGACCGAAGGTACGGTCTCCATTCTGGATGACAAAGCTGCCCGGCTGATCCAGTCAGAAGGTCAGATTTGGCGCAATTTCCGGTCAGGTCCGTTGATGAAATACGGAGCCTGGGCGCTGTTGGGCATCATCGCCTTGCTGGCCGTTTTCTTCCTGATCCGTGGTCGCATCAAAATTGAAGCCGGGAATTCAGGAACCACCATCACCCGGTTCGCCCTGATCGAGCGAATTGGCCATTGGACGCTCGCCTCATCCTTCATCATTTTGGCAATCTCCGGCCTCAACACATTATACGGGCGCTATGTATTGCTCCCCATTCTCGGGCCGGATGCGTTTGGTGCCATCTCGATCTGGGGCAAAATTGCCCACAATTATGTGGGCTTCGCCTTCATGGTGGGTCTGGTTATGGTCTTTGTAATGTGGGTCATGAACAATCTGCCAACCAAAACAGACGTTGCCTGGATTTTCCGGGGCGGCGGCATGTTTTCAAAACATTCTCATCCCCCCGCACGGAAATTCAATGCAGGCCAAAAAATCCTGTTCTGGTTGGTGATCGTGATTGGCGTATCGCTAAGCACTACCGGAATTTCTCTGATGTTTCCGTTCGAGATCGCATTGTTTGCAAAGACCTTTGCCTTCCTGAATTTCTTTGGATTTGAATTACCGACCAACCTGACCGTTATCCAGGAAATGCAATTTGCCCAAGGTTGGCATGCCATCCAGGCAATTGCGATGATTGTTGTGATTATCGCCCACATCTATATTGGCTCCGTCGGTATGGAAGGAGCTTTCGACGCCGTAAGTAGCGGTGAAGTTGATCTCAACTGGGCGCGCGAGCATCACAGCATTTGGGTCGAAGAACTTGAGCAGGCGGAGAAAAATGCTGAACCGTCGGGGGATATTGCCAAGACACCTGCAGAATAATCGATTGGTTTCGATTTTTGCTTTGGCAGCAGCGCTCTTTGCCCTGGTTGCCAGTCTGGTTGATGTAAATATGGCAAAAGCCACTGAGCCTTTTTCGTTTGAGGGACATGGTGGCCCGGTCCGCGCGATTTATATCGCCCCGGACGGCCAGTTCGCAATCACCGCGAGCTTCGATTATTCCATGATCAGTTGGGCAATTGACGCCAATGGCCCGAGCCAAATTCACCGGTTTAATGGCCATAACGCCGCCGTCAACGATGTGGCCGTGACCCCATTGCGCGATATCGCGGTATCGGTTGGCGACGACAGTCTGGTTATTGTCTGGAACATGGAAGAAAACCGGATGCTGCATCAGTTCGAAGGGCATAGCGGTAAAGTACTCGGCGTCGCCGTCTCTAACAATGGATATTTGGCGGCGAGTGCTGGATGGGACAACACGGCACGCATCTGGAATCTGGAGACCATGGAGCCGGGACCGGTTCTTGAAGGTCATCGCGGCAATGTAAATGCCGTCGATTTTTCGCTTGATGGCCGCCGCATATTTACAGCGAGCTATGACGGYACAATCCGCGCCTGGAWTAGCGAAACCGGYGCAGCMRASGGCATCATTTATCGCCACGGCTGGGGCGTCAACGTCATGCRGSTYTTRCCCGGCGGCACYCATATYCTGTTYGGWRCCAWCGACGGCRTTGTCGGRTTKGTTGATATCGAAACYGGYGAAATGACYRKGCTGGYRGRWMTYGAAGGYCCGGTGCTYKCGGTYGCGTCMTGGCCACAACAYGGCCTGGYYGCGTCGGGYGGTGGWGATGGCACCATCCGGGTCTGGAAAATGGCCGGTTGGGAGCTAATCCACGAACTGGAAGACCCGTATGGTCCGGCCTGGTCGCTCGCAATTTCTGGCGATGGCACCACAATTTTTCGGGCCGGCTTGGATGATTTTGTCGCTGGGTGGCAAATCTCGCCACGCCAGGATTTTGAACCTGTCGCCAGCGTTTTTCCAAGGCGGTTTCAATTGCACGAGGATATGAGCATGGGGGAGCGCGAATTCACCCGAAAATGCAGTATTTGTCACAGCCTGGTCGCCGATGACGGTCACCGCGCCGGGCCCTCGCTCTATAATCTCTTTGGCCGTACTGCCGGATCGTTGCCTGATTATCCCTATTCACCAGGCCTGGAAAATTCCAACATTATCTGGAATGTAGAGACCATCGGCCGGCTTTTTGATGAAGGCCCGGAGGTCGTGACGCCCGGATCGAAAATGCCACTGCAGCGCCTCAAGGATGTGGAACATCGCGATGCGTTGATYGAATATCTRAAAATTGCCACAGCGCCGATAAATAACGCTATAATTAATCCAACCAACCCGCCACGCGCAGATGCTGGCGGACAAACACAGGAGTAAGTCATGAACGGATTTTTGGGAGGTCTTGCAGTCGCCCTGGTGGTTTCTGTCATCGCCTGGGTCTCGCTCGACTCGCTTGATATGGCCGCATCCGATGTATTTACGTCCAGCCATTCAGTTCGCCTGAATTGAACAAAGACCGGGTCGGTATCAGGCGCATTGGACTTTTCATAGCGAGGTTCAACGGAACAATTGCAGGGCTTGTATTGCTCGCGATTTTGTACGCACCTGGATTAGCGACTGCACGCGAATCCGGGCTGGTTACATCTGTGCAATCGGTCGTCAGCATTTTGCCTGAATGGCCACCCGATGCGTCCCGCGTTGAGGAGCCCGAAGGCAGCGGCGTCGTGGTCCTTGATGGGTATTATATCGTGACGGCGTTACACGTCATCCAATCTGCTCTTTCGGTAAACATACGAACATCCACCGGCCTCATTGTTGAAGCCGAAATTGTTGGCGGCGATCAGGCAACCGATCTGGCTTTGCTAAAAATCGAAAGCGCGCTTGCCCCATTGCCATTTGTCGAAAATATCCGCCTTGGGGATGATGTTTGCGCCATCGGCAACGCGTTTGGCCTTGGTATATCTGTTGCTTGCGGCATCGTGTCCGGGGTCAACCGGGCAGGCGTCGGGTTCAACCCGATCGAAGATTTCATTCAAACCGATGCTGCGGTAAACCCCGGCGCGTCCGGCGGGGCTTTGGTGACAGAAGATGGCCAATTGGTTGGCATCCTGTCGGCGATTTTCACCAAGCAATCGGACGCCAATATCGGCGTCAATTTTGCCGTCTCGGCGCAACTTGCCGCGCGTGTGGTGAACGAACTTCATTCTTCGGGACGGGTCAGATGGATGGCGAGTGGATTGCGGTTGGCTCAAAACCTTGAACCGGGCGAGACCGGCCAGCTTGGCGCCAGGGTCGCGCGTGTCCGGATCGGGTCGCCCGCAGACGATGCCGGTATCGAGATTGATGATGTGGTCATCCAGGCTGACCAGCGCCGCATTCGCAAACCGGCAGACTTTGTTAGTGCGTTTGCGCTTCTTGTTCCGCCAGCCGAATTGTCTATCAGGCTTATACGCGGCGCGGAAAAAATGACTGTTGTAATCAGGCTCTTACCCTGACCCAAAATATGCTATTCATTGTCATAATTCCCTTGTGGCTCGAACATTTCTGGAGAACAAAATGGACAGCGAAAAATTCAACATGTCGATGCGGAAATTCTTGAAGCAAGTCGGCGTTACGTCCCAGCAGCAGATTGAAGCGCTCGCCAGAGATAGCGATCTGGGCGATGCCACGACGCTCAAGGTACGCATGGTCCTCACCGCTGCCAATACTGATCTGGAACATGTGGTCGAAGGCGAAATTGATCTCGGCTGAACAAGCATGCACCAACCTGATCCAACGTTCCCACCGCTCCTGACCGGGCATGATATCAAAAGCCCGATGGTGGCTTTTGAACACGCTGTGGCAGGCGCCAAGGCTGGAACCTTTGGCGCCGGCGACTTTATCTGGAGCCGCAATACCCAGCGCCTTGAATGCGCGGTCGTGCTGGAACCCGAAGTATCGCGCCAGCATTCTCTGGAAATGCTTCACGTAGCCATGGTCGCATTCGCCGATGCCTTTGGCGTGCTGGCCCCGCCCGAAATCGGGGTATTGTACCAATGGCCAAACAAGCTGCGCATCAATGCTGGTGAAGTGGGCGAAGTGCGGATCGCTGTTTCCGATGAAATGGATGACGCGGGCGTTCCGGACTGGATGGTTTTGGACCTTGTTGTCCAATTGCGCCCAGCCAAAATGGTGCTCGATCCAGGTGAAGATATGGATTTCACAAATCTTCTTGAAGAGGGCTGTGTGGAGGTCACCAGAACCGAATTTCTGGAATCKTACGCCCGGCAATTATTGACCTGGATTCATAGTTGGGCCAGCGACGGTTTTCGCCATGTCCACGATACTTGGCTGGAGCGCCTGGAAAATAAAGGCGACGATTGCAAAATTCTGTATGACGGCGAAATAGTTTCGGGCGCGTTTGCCGGCCTGGATGAATTCGGCAATTTGTTGCTGCGCGATGGCGGCGAAACAAAATTGCTAAAGGTCGAAATTGCTCTTGGGATCGGGCAGGGCACAAAATGAAATTACTACGTGTCATCCGGTTTGATCAAACTGACGCCCGTGTATTTGGCGCAGCCGCGCAGCCAGATGAATGGGCCATCTCTGGTGCGTTCGCATTTGCTGGTAGTGATCCGAGTTCGTTGGCAGGCAAAGAGCGCCAGGCTTTTCGCAACGGTTGGCTTGGTCTCAGCAGTTTTGCCCGCGCAACTTTTGTGTCTGTCGCCGATGCGGACGAAGACATTTTTGCCCAATGTTGTGAGACATTGAGCCAGCATTTTGTGGAATTTTATGACCCACCAGAATTCGAGCAAGCCATGTCGGCGGCGACCGATGAGATGAATTTCACGGCGGATTTTTGCAAGGACGCACCTACCAATACAATATTCACGTTGCTCCGTGAATTTGACGAAGATGGCGCGCTTCACGAAGAATTCAGGATCATTGAGCCGCCATCCGACCCGGTTCATGCACGTGTTTGGGATGTAGTTGAAGATGATACCTGAACTCTGGAAATCATCTGGCAAGCATTTGCTGGAAAGGACCGCCGATGGGTGGYTGAAAGTCACGCCAGATTATCTGCGGGCGTATTATACCCGGCCTGAAATTCACCCGGTTGAAGAATCTTGCGCCAACGAACATTCYTTGTTTGAGGCGCTGATGGCCGACCCCGAACGTGCCATCGGGCAAGGCGAACTGGATGCAATTGCCGACAAGGATGCGCGCGAAAATTACCGGATCATTCTCGGTTTTCGTGATCTTTTGCTGGAGGCTGGTACAATTGAAGCCGCCTATCTGGGAATGATGAAGCAGGCCAATATTCAGGTGCCGCCAGTTTTTATCGACCAGATGGTCCATTTAATATTGCACAATATTCTGGATGACACCAAAGACCCGATGCGGGCGCGGGCTGGGGAATTATTTTTCCGCGACCAGAATGTCAGCGTCGGCGAAGGAATGATGATGYTGGCGGACGAAGARATTGTCARCATGCACGCTGAAACCGGTGGTCTCGGKGGGCTTGGYCAATTGCTGGTTGAATCCAACACACCCATGCCAAGTGTCGATCTGGATGTGCTGGATGAAGATAATAAACAGCTCTATTGGGAGCGCAGCGACCGGTTCGATACGGTCCTCGATCTGCGCTTTGCCCAACCGGGTCTGGATGCTCTGGCCCGCGTGCTTGAAAGTTGGATTTCACATTTCCTGCGCGTGGAAACCCGTGTTCAACCCATGCAATCCATCAAGGATGAACGCTGGTCCTGGCATGTGGGGTTAGACATTGAGGCGTCGCGGATTTTGAACGCATTGTATGAAGGGCGCAACGTGCCGCTTGAAGAAATGAACCGGATTTTGGCTCTGTTCAAACTGGAATTTCGTGATCCCGGAGATGCCACGCCTGCAATGCGTCACAAGCCGGTTTATCTGGGCCTCGCCATGAACGGGAATAACCGGGTTAAAATGAAACCGCAAAATCTGTTGATCAATTTACCCTTGAATATTGAGAGTTAAGCGCGAAGCGCTAGGCGCCGCCAAGGGAGCATGAAACCATGGCCCGAAAATCTGATACCGGATCATCATCGGCGATAGATGGCCGTACCGGCAGGATTGTCGCTGCTATCATTCTGGCAATCGGGATCGGCGTTTTGGCCTATTTGGGCCGCGAAAGTTTTTTACCACCACCCATTGAAGAAGAGGTGGCGCTGCCGGAACTGGCCGCTTGTTTTGAGCGCCGACTGGGTGCAGTCGAGACAATGCGCTCCGAAAACCTGCTTAATGACGCGCAATATGAAATGTTCAAAAGCCGAGCCGAAGCGTTTTGTATTTACAGGCATGGCGATGCTGACAGCGTGCCGCCAGCATCTCAATAATAACTGGGGTCTGGACCCCTGGGTCTGGACCCCTGGGTCTTAGACCCTAGTCTTCGTCTTTGAGAAAATCGTGGCTTTTGCGAGCTTTGTCGCCATGCTTGCGAATATCTTCGTCAGCGGCAAAATAATCTTCCGTCATCCTCACCCGCGGCCGGTCGCCAGCAACAAACGGATTATCGGTGGATTCATTCTGGGTGATGATCCGGCAATCGTCGCACATGCGGATCAACTGGGCGCGGTCGTCGCCCATGAACATGGAATGCTTGTCGGCAAGCATTTCCGAAATCCGCTCGATGGTTCCTTTCGAGCCAAATTCTTTTCCGCACCGAATACATTCCGCCGGGTCTTCTTCATACAGAATACGCGGTGACAAGGCGTCGGTTGAAAAATTGAACCGGGGCTCCAGCGTAATCACTTTTTCCGGGCAGGTCGTGGCACAAAGACCGCATTGGACACAGGCCCCTTCGAGGAAGCGCACTTGAGGTTTGTCAGGATTRTCATGCAGCGCATCCGCCGGGCAGCAAGAGACGCAAGCAAGACACAAGGTGCAGCCTTCAGACGCAATTTTGATCTGGCCATAGGGKGCCAGTTCRGGCAGGGCGATTGTGTCCGGYGCGTCGATRGCSCGCTCGTGAAGTTTCATRAATGCGGCGCGYGCRATCGCCCGYTTGCCRCCAACGGCGGCGAACATGCCCGGTTCTGCCGATTTGGTCTTGCGCCGCCCACCATTGCCAAGACCACCGGCGGGCAGGCTGCGCAGAGCGGCCTCCAGGATTTCAGGGCCTTGTTCAATGACAGCATGGATGCGCGCAGCTTCGCCCAAGTCGAGACCCGATACAGCGGCATTGGCGAGATTGATTTGCGCTTCAAGCGTTGCGTTTTCCTCTGGCTTTTCCGGAGACGCGAGCACCAGCACATGCTCGGCACCAGCTGCAAGCGCACTGGCAAAAATCTCGTGGCCAAGCTGGCTCGGGGATTGCACCGCCATTGGCAACACGTTGATAGGAAGGCCATCTCCATAGCGGGCTATAGTGCTGATAATTTCGGCGCCATGCTCCTGATCGTGCATCAGCAATACGGGCGCTTTGCCGCCCGCACCTGCATAGGTGGAAAGCAAAATTTGGATGCGGTTGATCAGGTCTTCCCGGCGCGGCAACGCGTAGCTGATAGCACCTGTTGGGCAAGATGAACTGCACATGCCACACCCGCCACAAACGGCGGCGTCGATCGCAATATAATCGCCCGCTGGTTCAATCGCGCCTGTTGGGCAGACATCAAGACAATTGCGGCACCCAACCTGGTTGTTGCGGCTATGGGCGCAGATATCGGGGTCGAAATCCACGTAAAGCGGCTTTTCAAATTCGCCAACCATGTCGGATATTTCAAACATCGCCTTTGCAATGCCAGCCGGGTGCTTTGGGTCAACACGAAAATACCCATCGCGCCGGTCGTGCCCGGTGAATAGAGGGCTGTTGCCGGACATATCGAAAATCAGGTCACATTTGGAGGCCGCACCATCCTTGGCCATCAGAAATTGCAGCGATGATTTCGACGACGCCATGACCGGGGCATAGTCGTCGACCACAATTTCAAACGCGCCCAGGTTACCAGAGGCGAGGGAAATCTTGCCGCGATACATCGGAACCGTGACATTGGTCGGCGGCGTCACATCTTCAGCGTCGCTGAACAACAACGTTACATTGAGGCGGGACGATAATTGCGCCGCCACGTCCAGCGCCTCCTGTCCGCCACCATAAACCAGACAAACCCCGTCTGAGCGCAGCAGCATCGATCCGGTCGGTTTGGGAATGTGAACGGCTTCAGCCAGTAACGCTGCAATTTTTGCGGTTGGTTTTGCTTTGCCTGTGCACCATCCGGCTCGTTCGCGAATATTGACAWRSSTSRRKYMGGCGNTTGCTGTCGGCGTCTTCGGCCATTTCCCTGAACAGGGGGGCTTCCTGGGTGCAGGCGATGAGCAGTTTTTCGCCGGTTTTCAGTTCGTTATCAAAGGCTTCAATTTCCATCCGGCAGAGATTGTTGAAGACGTGCGGCGTTTCTTCCGCGCCCAGCGCTTTGGCCAACCCAGCGGAATCCAGTTCCATTGTCTGTTCGCAATTACAGACCAAGACCTTGCGGTCCTCAATTTTCATCGCAATGCTCCCGCATTTCCACCCGCAACCCGGTTTTCATTCATATCGAAACCGGGAAAAACACTTTTGCCTATTCTAACCATCAACCTAGTTCAGAACCAGTTTAAAAAGCTGTAAGCTGCATCCTAAAGGGTTATTGTGTTTTTCAAGAATGCGATGAATGAGGGAAAATTGGACAAGGAAATTACAATGCCGCTCGGCGTTGTTGTCGAGAAGCGCAAATCGGATCATAAATGGATCGACTGGGTATGGAAGCCGGTTGCCGTGATCCCCGGTGCCGGGCCACAAGATGAGTGGCTTGAAGTTGGGTCGGGCGACAACTGGACCCATTTTCTTGTGGGGAGCCTGCCGCTGACTTTGCACCGCACCGAAACAGAGTCCTATGTCATGAATCTCTCTGACAAGCAGCCTTCAATTTATACAATACTTCGCGAGAATGATGACGACGAAGACGGCACCAGGCCGTACTTGGCGCATCTGGTCACGGCGTCACCGTTTGAAGCCCAGGATTTTGAAGATACCGGCGAAGATATTATCGAGCGCATTCCCATGCCGGATAGTCTGATAGCCTGGGTCCAAGACTTTGTCGGCGCACATCATGTCGACGAACCGTTTGTGAAGCGCAAGCGGCGGGATATTCGCGATGAACCAGAGAAATTTGGCAAAGAACCGATTTTCGGACAATCCAGGCAATCCTCCGAGAAGGGGCCGGAAAATGACCAGTAAAGAAGACGAAAAAGGATTTCTGTCGCGCTGGTCCGAGCGAAAGGTCGCGGTGCAGGAAGCGGAAGACGTTGAGACGGAAGAAAATCTGGAGGCGTTGAAAGCCGATTCCGAAGGGCAGGATTTGGAAACGCTGGAACAGGGTGCCGACCCGGTTAGTGAAGAACCAGAATTCGTGCCCACTGAAGAGGACGTTGAAAAGCTTGATATAAATTCGGACTTTTCAAAATTCCTTCAGGCCTCTGTTCCTCAGCATATCAAACGCATGGCGTTGCAAAAATTATGGCGCACCGACCCGGCTTTTGCGGTCGTTGACGGGCTGCTTGAATATGGCGAGGATTTTTCCGATCTGCACAAAAAGGGTGCCATCATCCAGTCCGCCTATCAGGCAGGCAGAGGTTATTTGAAACGCAAGATCGAAGCCGTTGAAGATGCTGCGGGTGGCGATATAGAAGTCACGGAAGTGACAAAAATCGCGGAAGCGGGGGCGGATGATGTAATCACCGATGAAACCGTAACAAACGAAACCGTTTCAGACGAAACCGTTGCAGATGAAGCTGCTACGGATGAAACCCCAGCGGACCCGGACGTAGATGTTGTGGTTGAAGACGGCAACGCAGAATCCGAAACAGACGATATCGGCGAAGGTGATGGCGATCTCGTTTAGGGTTGTTGCTCACATGCTTTTCCCCTAMCGGYTCACGGCCAATGTTTGAGCAATCCCCATCGAGCGAATGTTGGCGGCGGTCACCGAAGACCGGCTGTGAACCTATTTCTTTGCCGGTTCACTCAAGCTTTCGTCTGCCAGATGCTGGCGTAGCATCTCCCTGAAATGCCCGGTCATGGTTTCCACATATTCTTCGTGGTTCTCAACTTTCATCACCGCATTCCCCACATAAGCGCTGTAGCGGGTGGAGGCATACAAAAACACCATATGAAGCTGGGTGGCTTCGACCTTCAGGTTCTCGCGGTTTGCCAGATCAATGAATTTGTCGGCAACCCGCAAAAACCCGGTTGTGTCGAGATTGCCGTCCTTGCGGGCGGCGAGACGTTCCTTGCGATTCATGGTTATCCCTCAGCTTGGTTTTGGCAACATTAGCAGAGCAGCATTCGACGTGTCTATCGGATGGCCAACACAAGATCAGGATTCAAATCCAGCGGCAATTGCTTAAACCCTCCTGGTCCGGTTAAAAGACATGAAGATTGTCCTTGTTGGAATATTGTCATGAATGAAACATCTGCGACAATTGTGGTCGCCGCGCTTTATAAGTTTACTGGGTTTCCTGATCCAGCCTCCCTGTGCGGGCCGCTTTTGGCTTTGTGC
>JAESRU010000023.1 GCA_016764455.1 Hyphomicrobiales bacterium
ACTGGCGGCCGTTGGAGTTTTAATTTCAAGACGTGGTGGAGATGATTCAGCTGCCCACGAGACTGCAGACCTAATGCTAATTATACTTGCCGCGGGTTACGGTCTTAACCAAATAGATTTTGACCCTTCAATCGTCCGTGGTCTCGAATATTACACCGGCCCGGTTTATGAATGCGAACTGACCTTCCCTGTCACTAACGAAAAGGGCGAGAAAGTTGTATTCGGCTCGGTCGCGGGTGGTGGGCGTTATGATGGTCTTGTTGAGCGCTTCACCGGGCAGAAAGTTCCGGCAACCGGATTTTCCATCGGCGTTTCACGCCTGATGACGGCGCTGAAAAATCTTGGCAAGCTGGAAGCATCACCAATTTTGGCGCCTGTATTGGTCACCGTCATGGACGGCGATATCGACGCCATTGGGCGCTACCAGAAAATGGTGCAGGAATTGCGCAAAGCCGGTATCCGCGCWGAAATGTATCAGGGYAATTGGAAGAAATTYGGCAACCAGCTTAAATATGCCGACAGGCGGGGGTGCCCGATCGCTATCATCCAGGGGTCTGATGAATTTGCCACTGGTGAAGTCCAGATCAAAGATCTGATCGAAGGCACGCGCCTTGCCGCCACTATTGAAGACAATGAAACCTGGCGGGAATCCCGTTCGGCGCAAGTCTCAGTACCGGTGGCCGATATGGTCGCGACCGTAAAAGCCATGCTGGACAAGGAGGGTGCCGGTAGTTGAACCGGCAGGATTTCATGTCAGCAAGGGACAACAACAATTCGGATAATATGACGGTGGAAGCCCGCGCCCGGCGCCTGCGCGACCGGTTTGCGGAATCTGGCTTCACGTCAATCGAGCCACCGATCCTGCAACCATCTGAGGCCTTTATCGGCCTGTCTGGCGAAGATATCCGCCGCCGCCTCTATCTGGTCCAGAGCGACGGCAACGAAGAATTATGTTTGCGCCCGGACGTCACAATCCCCGTTGCCCGTATCCATCTGGAAAGCGGCGCGGACGAAGCCCGCTATTGTTATGCCGGTCCCAGCTTTCGCCGGGTGTCGGATGCTGAAACCAGCAACCTGCCCGGCGAGTTCCAGCCGGCCGGGTTCGAATTGTTTGGTTCCAGCGAACCAGAAACTGATATGGAAATTTTCGCACTGGCCGTTGGCGCGTTGAAGTCCGAAGGCCTCGACGCGATCCAGGTGCGGATGGGGCATCCTGGCATTTTCCGCGCCCTGATCGCGGCGCTCGATATTCCTGATTTCTGGCGCGGGCGTCTGCTCCGTCATTTCTGGCGGCGTGATCTGGCAACCGGCATCGCCGCCGCTTTTGCAAATTCACCAAGCAAAGCCAGCGGTAGCGAAGCTTTTGCCGCAGCACTCACATCGCTCGACCGCGACGCTGCGTCGGGTCTTGTCGAAGAAGTTTTGGCGCTGGCCGGGATCAAGCCTGTTGGCGGCCGCTCAGCCGACGAAATCGCCCACAGATTCATGGAACGCGCGGCGCTTGCCGCAGAACCGTTGCCCGAAAAAATCATCGGTATCGTGCAGGAATATCTCTCCATTGAAGGATCACCGGATCAGGTCATCGCTGGAATTGGTGCCTTGAATAAAGAGCACAATCTCGCCCTGGACGGTGAGACCGAGACCTTGGGCACGCAATTGAATGAAGCAGAAAAAATCCTGCAAGATATTTTTGGTAACGGGAGTGATCTCCTGTTCGCGGCGGATTTTGGCCGCAACCTTGAATATTATACCGGACTGGTTTTTGAGTTGCATGATCGCAATAACCCAGGCCTTCGCCAGATCGCTGGTGGCGGGCGATACGACCGGCTGCTAACAGGGCTTGGTTCGAAAAAAGATATCCCGGCTGTCGGCTGCGCGATCTATGTGGATCGCCTGTCTCAAGCTTTGGAAGGGGGTAACTCATGAGYAATCCCCTCATTCTGGCGGTCCCGTCCAAGGGCCGGTTGCAGGAAAATGCCGACGCGTTTTTCGCGCGCGCCGGGCTGGATATCAAAAAATCCGGCGGCACCCGCACTTATATGGGAACCATTGCCGGGCTAGCAGATGTGGAAGTTTCGTTCCTGTCGGCGTCGGAAATTTCCCGCCAACTTGCCGATGGCGCCGTGCATCTGGGGGTCACCGGCGAAGATTTAGTCCGCGAAAATATCCCTAATGCGGATGAGAAAATTCAAYTGATCACGCCGCTCGGATTTGGCTTTGCCGATGTGGTTGTTGCGGCGCCYCAATCATGGATCGATGTTTCGACCATGGARGACCTGGATGATGTCGCGGCTGGTCGCTATGCCCGGACCGGTGAACGCATGCGGGTYGCCACAAAATACGTCAACCTMACCAGAGATTTCTTCAAAGCGCAYGGCATYGYRGATTATCGCATTGTTGAGAGCGCCGGCGCGACCGAAGGTGCACCCGCATCAGGAAGCGCTGAATTGATCGTTGATATCACCACCACCGGCGCAACTTTGGTGGCCAACGCTCTGAAAATTCTCGACGATGGTGTGATCCTGAAAAGCCAGGCCAATTTGGCAGCTTCCCTGACCGCGTCCTGGAGTGCGGGCGCGCGCACCGCGTTGGCAACTATTTTGACCAGAATAGCTGCTGATATTCGTGGACGCGAATTGCGCGAAGTTCGCTTTTCCGGCGGCGATGAAGCGCTCGCTTCTGAGGCTTGTCAAAAATTCAATTGCATAATACCGCCCGGTGAAGGCCGTGTTTCGGTTCTGCATGTGCCAACCAAAAATCTCTACGCGCTGGTCGATTGGTTGCGCCAGCACGGCACCGGCGCTGTGAGTGTCGTTCGGCTTGATTATGTTTTTGAGCCAGAAAACCCACTTTATAACCGTCTCGCAACCCGTCTCGGCTGGTCGTCCTGATTGTCTTTCGCGGGATGGTTCAGTACTAGCCCGAACGAACGAATTTCCAGATCTTGCGAGCGCCACCCCGTCATATCTRGATGCAACTGGTCCAGGCCCAAACGCGGCCCCGGCCAACACAGGCGATAATATTCGTCAACTTCCAGATCTTCCAGATCTGCCATTTTGGATATTTGGCTGTGGCTGAAACGGTTGGTGTAAAAACTGCTTTTCTTAATCCATGATCTTTCCCAAAAATTGGTTGAGAAACGCAAGTGATTGAGGCCGCCATCGATATGGTCATCCAGATCAACCCCGTGGAGTGCCAACCCTGTTGGCGTCAGGAGCCTTGCAAATTCATGCAGGAAGCCTTGGAAATCTTCCCGTGGTAAATGTTCCAGAACCGCTTCGCTGATGATTAAATCAACACTGGAATCTTCAATTTCGCGCAGGCTCGAAAGCCCGCCGGTCAGATAGCTGGCCCGACAGGCGCGCAATATATCGTCAAGCCGCGTGCAGTTGGAAAGATCAGGGACAGCGAGCCCGCGTTCGKTCAGCCCGGCGGCAATAGCGTGGTAATGGCGCATGTCTCGTCGGGCGAAATTTCCGACATCCACCAGCCAGATACGCTCAACCCCATGGGCGGCGGCAACCAAAGCCCGTGCAACGGTATCGCCCGGCCCAAGCTCCAGGTAGCTTTCCGGTGGTCGCTTGCTTTTGGTTCTGTAGAGGTTGAATTTTGTTTCAAAAAGATCGATCAAACGACCCAGATCTGTGTCATCGGTTTTGGGTGTATGAAAAATATGACCTATTCTTCCGACCACACCAAGGCGCGGAGATAAAAGCCGACCTGCCATTTTCAACCACCATGGCAAAGGCGTGCCGCGATTATAACTATACGGGACGATGCGCTGTCCGAGGACCTGGACATTGGCCGCCTGGCCCGGAGCGTGTTGTGGAAATTCAGCTTCACACCCCATTTTCGGCACCTTCCTTCAGGGTTGGTATCAGCCAACCACACCGTATGAATTTTTCAATATAGACGTTCGGGTGTCTCACTTTAACAAGTTAAATTCAACAGATGTGTGACGAAATTTTGGGTTTTATTCAGCGGTGTACCAAAGGCTAAAGCTGCCATAGGTGCCTGAGCCAGTATCGGGGTCTTGGCTAATGCCACCGGCGACCGCAATGAAAAACCCAAACAATGGAATGCCGCTGGCACGGATCCCAAAATGCGATGTCTGGTAGGAATTGTTGCCGCCAATCGCGATCTCTGGTCCTACATAAAAATCATGGTTGGAAAAAATCCGGTAACCAGCAAAAGCATTCGCGTGATAGCCGGAAAAGACGTTCGTTGTAGACGCGTAAACCGTCAGCAAGATATTTTCCGTAGGCTTGACCCATAGGTCAAGTTTGCCAGAAATCCCGGTTTCATCACCATGATTTCGGTTTCCAAGATCAARGGGTGCTAAAACGTGGTTCTCATTATGGATGCCGACAAAGCCTATGATGCGGCCTTGTTCCCACCGATGTCCGTACCCGATCGCCCCTTCAAAAACACTGAAGGAAGCGTCAACACTTCCGCCCGCTACATTCTGGGTCAGGTAGGAATAGCGGCCMGTGCCGGCATAAGCTTCCAATATCCATCCGCCATTATCTGCGTCGCCGGACAAATGATAGCGCCCGCCTGAATAGAAAAAATGGTTGTGGTCGGCGATGCTGGCGCCAGAAAAAAACAGCCAGCGGTCGCCAGATTTATCGACAGCTTGGGCATCAGACAAAAAGGAAAGTGTTGCCAGAACAATCGTCCAGCAGAAAAATCCCAATCCGCATTTTTTGCGGCCCGCCTCCAAAATTTCCTCCCCTGTCGGAGCCAGTTTAACCGAATTAGGGGTGGCCATGAAGTGGACAATAGAAACAAAAAGGGCCACCCGAAGGTGGCCCTTAAAGATCGTAATTTTAGTCTGGACTACATCATGCCGCCCATGCCGCCCATGTCGGGCATACCGCCAGGCATTCCGCCAGCGTCGGCCTTCGGCACTTCAGCAATCATTGCTTCTGTGGTGACCAGCAAAGCAGCAACCGAAGCTGCGTCCTGAAGGGCAGTACGCACAACCTTGGTCGGGTCGATAATACCGGCAACAACAAGGTCGCCATAGACTTCGTTCTGAGCATCAAAGCCGAAATTGCCGCTCTTTTCGCTGACCTTGGCAACAACGATCGAACCTTCAACACCGGCATTTTCGGCGATCTGGCGGATTGGAGCTTCCAGCGCCCGCAGCACAATCTTGATACCGGCTTCGATATCGGGATTGTCACTTGTGAGCTTGGCAACAGCCTTTTTGGCACGGAGCAGCGCGGTGCCGCCACCAGGCACAATGCCTTCTTCAACCGCAGCGCGGGTTGCGTTCAAAGCATCCTCGATCCGGTCTTTCTTTTCTTTCACTTCAATTTCGGTCGCGCCGCCGATGCGGACAACAGCAACACCGCCAGCCAGTTTGGCGAGGCGTTCCTGAAGTTTTTCACGATCATAATCAGAAGCAGTTTCCTCAATCTGGCGACGGATCTGGTTGACCCGTGCTTCGACAGCCTTGCGACTGGCGGAGCCACCAACGATTGTGGTTTCTTCCTTGGTGATCATGACCCGCTTGGTGGTGCCGAGCATGTCGATGGTGACATTTTCGAGCTTGATACCAAGGTCTTCGGAAATCACCTGACCACCGGTCAGAACTGCAATATCTTCAAGCATTGCCTTGCGCCGGTCACCAAAGCCCGGTGCCTTAACAGCAGCAATCTTGAGACCACCGCGCAGCTTGTTGACAACAAGTGTTGCCAGAGCTTCGCCTTCAACATCTTCAGCGATGATGAGAAGCGGGCGGCTTGACTGAACAACAGTTTCCAGGATCGGCAACATTGCCTGAAGGTTGGAAAGCTTGGATTCGTGCAGGAGAATGTAAGGATTCTCAAGTTCTGCAATCATCTTGTCAGCATTGGTCACGAAATAAGGTGACAGGTAACCGCGGTCAAACTGCATGCCTTCAACGACTTCCAGCTCGGTAGTCAGTGATTTGGCTTCTTCAACAGTGATAACACCTTCGTTGCCAACCTTCTGCATGGCCTGAGCGATCATGTCGCCAATTTCAGTTGCGCCATTTGAGGAAATCGTGCCGACCTGGGCAACTTCTTCCGAAGTTTTGATTTTCTTGGAACGCTTTTCAAGATCGGCAACAGCAGTTTTAACTGCCATTTCAATGCCGCGCTTGAGGTCCATCGGGTTCATGCCAGCGGCAACAAATTTGACGCCTTCTTTGACGATGGCGTGTGCCAGAATGGTTGCTGTTGTGGTGCCATCACCAGCTTCGTCGTTGGTCTTGCTGGCAACTTCACGGAGCATCTGTGCGCCCATGTTTTCGAACTTGTCTTCAAGTTCGATTTCTTTGGCAACAGTTACGCCATCCTTGGTTACGCGCGGTGCGCCAAAGGATTTGTCGAGAATAACATTCCGGCCTTTCGGGCCAAGGGTTACTTTCACGGCATTTGCCAGGATTTCAACACCACGGAGCATTCTGTCGCGGGCATCTGATCCAAATTTTATTTCTTTAGCAGGCATTTTTGCCACCTTCTCTTTTTTTGCCGCATCGGGCGGCGATTATTGTTCAGGGAAATTATCGGGCTGAAATTCAGCCAATGCTGTTATTCAGCCAATAATGCCCATAATGTCGGATTCCTTCATGATCAGGAGATCTTTGCCGTCAATCCTGACCTCGGTGCCGGACCATTTGCCGAACAGAACCTTGTCGCCTTTTTTGACGTCCAGAGGCTGTAGCTTGCCGGCTTCGTCGCGGGCGCCAGAGCCTGCGGCAATAATTTCGCCTTCGCTGGGCTTTTCCTTGGCTGAATCAGGGATAATGATCCCACCAGCTGATTTTTCTTCTTCGTCAATGCGCCGTACAAGGACGCGGTCATGTAGTGGACGGAATTTCATGGTTGATGTTTCCTCCTGCAGAGGTTGCAGATTTCAAATCTTGAAAGATGATTAGTGAAATTAGCACTCACAACAGGCGAGTGCTAACGGTCGCGGTTGAAATAGGTTCTAAGGGCCGCTGAGTCAAGGCTTTAGGGCATTTTTGAGCCAGAAAAATCGCTGTAGGTTAATACGATTTGGCAAAAGAAAACCCCGGAATACATTCCGAGGTCCAATTCTTTCCTGAAAACAGGATCAATCTATTGCTGGTTCTTATCTGATTTTTGTCAGGAGACCCAGGTTTTTGTCAGGAGACCCAGGTTTTTGTCAGGAGACAATGACCCGCGCGCCAACCGGCACCCGTTCGTAAAGATCAATCACGTCGTCATTGAGCATGCGAATGCAGCCCGATGATACCGCAAAGCCAATGGTTTCAGGCTCAACCGTACCGTGGATGCGGTAAAGGGTGCTGCCGAGATAAAGGGCGCGCGCYCCCATGGGGTTGTTTTCTCCACCAGGTACGAACCGGGGTAGATAAGGCTGACGCCGCCGCATTTCAGCGGGAGGTGTCNAGCTTGGCCATTCAGCTTTGCGGGTTACACGGTGGGTACCGGCCCATTCAAAGCCCGGGCGGCCAACGCCGATCCGATACTGAATCGCGCGGTCATCTTCGAGCACCAAGTAAAGATTGGCGGTTTCGGTGTCAATAATGATCGTGCCGGGGGTCTGTTCGGTCTGATAGGAAATATTTTTTGAAGTCGTCTTGATAGCGCCCGACCGGAGYAAATCAGATTCTGAAGCAAATACCGGAGAGGCATCAGCGCGCACTTCAACGGGTTGCGTTAGCATCAAACCTGCAGAAGCCACCGCGAATGCGCCTATCAGAAACCGTTTCATTTTATTCCCCCCAACGAATATTGCTTTGTCAAAAGTTGCCTTTAAGTAAAGGCTGTGTAACCCGGCTTTCAAAAAGATGCACGGATTTTCTTGGCCGTCTGCCCGTAAAAGTCGCCTGTTTTATTCTAAAGCCTAAAATTTCTCTACCCAGGGCCGTATTTCTATTTCCCAGGCCCARGCACTACGTGGTTGCCGCACGAGTTGTAGATAGGCTTCAGCAATCGCATCAGGGTCGAGAAAWGACCCTGGTTTCGCTGGGTCTTCCGGGCGTTGGTCGCTTTTAACCCCGCCATCAATCACAAAATGTCCGATATGGACGCCCTGGGGGTGAAGCTCCCGCGCCATCGATTGAGCCAATCCGCGCAGGGCAAATTTACCCATCGCAAACGGCGCAGATTGGGGATAGCCTTTTACGCCTGCAGAAGCTCCAGTAAACAATATGGAGCCAGAATTCCGGGGCACCATGGCTTTGGCGGCGGCTTGACCAACCAGAAACGCACCAAAGGCRGTGACSTCCAGAGAGTGGCGAACGTCTTCCGGGTCAAGCTCGGTGATGGGCCCCCGCGCCCGCGCGCTCGGGTTATAGACAACAACATCCGGCGATCCGGCGTCATTGGCAAAGCTCTCGAAAATACGGGCGACGTCGTCACTATCCGTGACGTTGCCGGAATAACAATKGGCTTTTGTTTCATCGGCCAAAGCTTCCAGCTTGCCGGTGTCGCGTGCCACYAGRCCAATAKTATAGCCTTCACGGGCAAACAACCGCGCTACGGAYGCMGAAATTCCGCCGCCGACCCCAAAAATCAAAGCMYTGCCRCCCATATTCCGCTCCTTCAAATTTGTTGTAAAAATATAACCCTGACGGTCGGCTATGTTGAATCACAATCTGTTYATGATCAAACTTGCGGGCGGCAATAGGTCTCGCGCATGGCGAAGGTGGCGAGAAACGYGATCGATCCCGCTACAAGGATCGCCAACATGCTGGTATCAAAGGCGGCCATTGAATAAACCCGCGCACCGCCATCCATTTCCCCGGTCCAGTTCCGGTCCAGAATATATCCGATCAGGGGCTGCAAGACGGCACCAGCGCTCACTGTAAAACCGTTGATCAAACCCATGACGGCGCCGTGGACCTTGGTTTCGGTCATTTCGCGGATATAGGCGTAGCAATTGACCATCATCGCCCCGATGGCACCRGCTGAGAAAATCAACATGCCGGATACATAGATCGGCAATTCTGGCCCAAGAAACAGGATCGACATCACCAGCAAGTTGAGAAATGCAGCCCAGACAATTGGCGATTTGCGGCGTTGGAAACGATCTGTCAGCCAGCCGGAAATGGGCGCACCAAACGCCCATCCAAGGAAAGTAGCAGACACATAGAGCCCGGCTTCCGGGCGCTCAATGCCGTAGCGGGTCATCATATACGGGATGCCCCACAGGGCCCCGAAACCGAGCAGAAAACCAGACATGGTGCTGGCAATCAGGGCGGTCACCCATACYTGTGGGATTTTGAATGATTTTAAGACAGCGCGTCCAAAATCGCCCCAGGAAACATGATCCTGGCGTTTCAATTTCGCCGGATCAGGTGTGTTCCGGACAACAAGCCAAACCACCAGCATCAGGGCAAGGCCGGCAATAGATCCATAAAAAATTGTGTCGCGCCATCCAATGCTATCAACCAAGAGGGAGAGTGGTGCCTGACTACCGGCGGCTGTCAGCATGGCGATGGTCATTGTCATGCCAGACAGAAGCGCGAACCGGGATTGCGGGAACCATTGTCCGATCAGGACGAGCGAGCCGAGAAATCCGACCCCGGATCCAGCACCCACCAGAAGCCTGCCAGCATAGGCGACCTGGATGGATTCCGCAGTTGCAAACATCAAGCCGCCGATTGCACAAAGCAGCAAGGAGATACTCAACGTGATGCGTGCACCGAACCGGTCCAGAATAATACCGATCGGCAATTGCATGCCCGCGTAGGAATAAAAATACAGCGCTGAAAGATTTCCAAGCGCTGCGCCACCAACGGCAAAATCGCGCATGAGTTCAGTGACCATGACACTTGGCGCGACGCGGTGGAAAAACGCATACCCAAAGCACAAAGCCCCGAGCATCCAGATGGCCCATGCCATTGGGCCACCCACTTTATATTTCGGTTGCTCTAAGTCTTCGCTGTCACTTAGGACTGATTGCACAAAGTTGCCTGTTCTGCCCGAAACGGGCTTGAATGATTCCGAACCCTAGTCCGGGCGACCAATTTGGAGAACATGCAAATATGCATAGCACGTATGCGTGCGCCGAAAATGGCCCGCATCGAGCAAGCGTGACGACTGTAATTTGATGGATGCAGGCGCAACTGCTCGTGCAAGGACTGCCAACAAAAACCTATATTGAATAAGCTGGAAATAGTTCCGAAAATAATTCTAATTTTTTTCCGACACACGGTGCGGAGGTCTTGCCTTCCAGCGCTGGAAGGCTCCTATATCTGTTGCCAACACATAATTGGCAGGTTTTTTCATGGAACATTCAAACCCAAATGAAGCCCAAAGCGCGATCGATCCAGTCTGCGGCATGACGGTGGATATCAATGCAGGCAAGCCGCAGGTAGAGCATGGTGGTGTCACCTGGCATTTCTGCAATCCTCGTTGTGCTGAAAAATTTGAAGCCGACCCGCAGACTTATATTGATGCTGCTGACAGCGGCCACCCGCACGAATTTGAGCGGGTCAAAAGTGACCACGAAGGCAAGGGCGGTTACATTTGCCCGATGGACCCCGAAGTTTGGAGCGCGGTCCCGGCATCGTGTGAAATATGCGGGATGGCGTTGGAACCGGCGACCATTTCGGCCGATATAGGGCCAAACCCCGAGCTGGTGGATTTTACCCGCAGGCTTTGGGTTGGTGCCCTGTTCACAATTCCCTTGCYCGCCATTTCCATGGGAGAATTGTTGCCTGGTTTTGGTGAAATTCTGCGTGGTGCCTGGAACCCCTGGGCGCAATTCGCGCTCAGTCTGCCAGTTATTCTCTGGTCAGGTCTGCCATTTTTCCAGCGCGGGTGGCGCTCGATTGTTGGCTGGAACCTGAACATGTTCACCCTGATCGCCATSGGCACCGGGGCGGCATTTCTGTTCAGTATTGTAGCAACTGCTGCGCCCGAATTTTTCCCGGCCGAATTTCGCAACGCCGATGGCCAGGTCGGTCTCTATTTCGAAGCCGCAGCGGTGATCATCTGCCTGGTATTGGTTGGCCAGATTTTGGAATTGCGGGCGCGCGAGCGCACCGGCGGGGCGGTACGGGCCTTGTTGAACCTGGCCCCCAAAACGGCACAACGGGTGCGCGGAGCAAACGAAGAAGAAATTCCCCTCGACCAGATCGTCCTTGGTGATTTGTTGCGGGTCCGTCCGGGCGAAACGGTCCCCGTTGATGGGGCGTTGGTTGAAGGCACCAGCAACATCAACGAATCCATGATTTCCGGCGAGCCGCTGCCGGTGTCGCGAAATCCCGGTGACCGGGTGATTGGCGGCACGCAAAATCTCAACGGCACTTTTGTGATGGAAGCAACCCGCATTGGTGCCGACACAATGCTGGCGCGGATTGTGCAAATGGTCTCCGACGCCCAGCGCAGCCGTGCCCCCATCCAGCGTGTTGCTGACCGCGTGGCGGCATGGTTTGTGCCGGTTGTGGTGCTGGTTGCAATTGCAGCTTTTGTAGCTTGGGCGATTTTTGGCCCGACACCGGCTTTGGCCTACGCAGTGGTTGCAGCCGTCTCGGTTCTGATCATCGCTTGTCCTTGCGCATTGGGATTGGCAACGCCGATGTCGATCATGGTCGGCACCGGGCGCGGCGCTGAAATTGGAATTTTGTTGCGCGACGCGGCAGCTCTGGAACAGTTGGAGACTGTCGATACTTTGATCATCGACAAAACCGGCACGCTCACAAAGGGCGAACCCGAACTCACCGAAATTCTGCCCGCGAAAGATATTTCTTCGGACCAGCTCATTGGCTGGGCAGCGAGCATCGAACATGGCAGTGAGCATCCAATTGCCCAGGCGGTCGTTGCTGCCGCAAAATCCAATGGCCAGAAAATCCAGAAAGTTTCAGGGTTCGAATCTATCACCGGTAAAGGCGTCACTGGCCAGATCAGCAAGGCGAATATCTCGCTCGGCAACAGGGCTCTGATGACGGATTTGGGCATAGATTTTGCGGCGCTCGATGAGGCTGCGCTGGGCCATGAAAATAATGGCGGGACCGCAATTTTTGTCGCCCGAAACAAAAAGCTTGCTGGTGTTTTGGTCGTAACCGATCCGTTGAAAGATACCAGCAAAGAGGCCATCCAGGCGTTGCGTGACGATGGTCTGCACATCATTATGGCAACCGGAGACAATGAACGCACCGCACGCGCAATCGCAGCTGGCCTCGGCATCGACGAAGTGCATGCCGGTATCTTGCCGGAGGGCAAGAACCAGCTTGTGGCGGACCTGAAAGCCCAAGGCAAAGTCGTTGCCATGGCTGGCGACGGCATCAACGATGCCCCAGCGCTCGCTGCCGCCGATATAGGCATCGCCATGGGAGACGGCACAGACATTGCCATCGAGAGCGCCAGTGTCACCCTGTTGCAGGGTGACCTAACCGGTATTTTGCGGGCCAGGCGACTGAGCCGCGCCACTATGCGCAATATCCGCCAAAACCTGTTTTTCGCCTTTGCCTATAATATGGTTGGCGTGCCAATCGCGGCTGGGGCGCTCTATCCGGTCTTTGGCCTGCTATTGTCACCGATGATCGCAGCTGCTGCCATGAGCCTGTCGTCGGTTTCCGTCATAGGCAATGCGCTTCGGTTGCGCCACACCAAAATCTGATGCCGATGGCAAGGCCGTCCGGATCATGATACAGATGCCTCTATGGGGGGCGTTGTTGAATTTCCGATCTGGTTCGTGGTCATTGCAGCCGCGCTGGCGACGATTGGCCTAATTGATCGTTTGCTGGTTCCAAGCGTGCGCTGGTTTCTGCGTCGGCGCGTCAACCGCGTCATCGACGATATTAACGAGCGCAATCAATTGCGCATCCAGCCCTTTAAATTCAACAAACGCGCCAGCCTGATCGACCGGTTGATTTATGACCAAGAAGTGGTCAAGGCGGCAGAAGAATGGGCGATTGAAAATAACGAACCCCGCGCCGCAGCCATGAGCCGGATCACCGGTTATGCCAAAGAAATTGTCCCGGCATTCAATGCTTACGCTTATTTCCGCATCGGCACCCGCGCTGCCCGCTGGCTGGCCAATATGTTYTACCGGGTCCGCCTTGGATATTCCGACGATGACAGCCTGAGCCAGATCGATCCGAATTCTTCGGTGGTCTTCGTTATGAACCATCGCTCCAACATGGATTATGTGCTGGTCACTWATATGGCGGCTTCCAATTCTGCGCTCAGCTATGCGGTTGGCGAATGGGCGCGTATCTGGCCTCTGCAAAGCTTGATCCGCGCCATGGGGGCCTATTTTATCAGACGGGATTCCGGCAATGAACTCTATCGCAAAGTGCTGTCGCGCTACGTCCATATCGCAACCGCTGAAGGGGTTACCCAAGCAATATTTCCCGAAGGCGGTTTGAGCCGGGACGGGAAATTACGACCAACCCGGCTCGGCCTGCTCAGTTACATGGTTTCGGATTTCGACCCCGAACATCAACAGGATATTGTCTTTATTCCGGTCGGTCTGAATTACGACCGGGTCATTGAAGATCGCACCCTGACCAAAAAAATCCAGAAAGAAACCGGGCACCGTCATTGGCGGTTCGGCACCTGGAAGGTCGTCCGCTACATTGCTCACGGGATTAGCCTCAGCTTGCGCGGGCGTTGGTACCGGTTTGGCTATGCATCGGTTAGCTTTGGCCCACCAGTTTCGCTCCGGGATCATTTGCAGCGCGAAAAGAAAGATTTCCGCTCCCTCACAAGGAAACAGCGGTTTGCTGCAATCCAGAAACTTGGCGATCATTTGATGGCGGAAGTAGGCAAGGTAATTCCGGCATTGCCGGTATCGCTCGCGGCTTTGGTTTTTACCAGAGCTGGGGACGTGGCTATTTCCGAACTGGAATTGAAATCCCGGGTTTTTGCTCTGGTCTCCAAACTTGAAACAGGCGGCACCCACGTCCATATCCCGCGCCACGACCGCGACTATGCAGTAGGTGCCGGGTTGCGGATGTTGACCCTGCGCGGCCTGGTCAGTGAAACCGACGAGGGTTTATATCTTGCCAACCCGAACGAACAGGTGCTGCTCGAATATTACGCCAATTCGATCATCCATCTGGTCGCCCCGCGCCGTACGCGCAAGGCTAAATCGGTGTCAGGTWAAATCAGTGATGGGCTAGATCCGTTCCCAATGTCCGCCAAAAGTGGATTTATCATTTTTGACACGGCGCACCCCGTAAATTTCCCGCATGGTTTTTCGGGTCAATAATTTTGCAGGCGCTCCAAATCCATTTCGTTTGCCGTCGCTAAGTAGCAAAACCTTGTCGGCAAATCTGGCGGTAAGTTCCAGATCATGAAGCACACAAATGACAATCCGTCCGGCGCGTGCAGTCTGTTGCAATAATTCCAGAACTTCCAGTTTATGCTCCAGGTCCAGATGCGCGGTGGGTTCATCGGCAAGCAGCAATGCGGGGGCGCCGGCCAGAGCCCGTGCCAGCATGACAAGCGCCTTCTCGCCACCAGATAATGTATCAAACCCGCGATTTTCAAATTCAGCAATTCCAGTTGCTGCAATCGCATCCCGGACAGCTTTTTCATTGTCTGGCGACAGGAACCCGCTTGTGTTGGCCCCATGAGGGAGACGCCCAAGCGCAACAATTGTCCGTACTGCAAGTGGCCAGTGAACTTCATGGCCCTGGGGGATATAAGAAATTYGCCGCGCCCGTGCGTTGCCGCTGAGTGTTGTTATGTCTTGRCCATCAAGTGTGACCTGCCCCTGATTGCCAACAAGGCCTGCAATGGCACGCAACAATGTGGATTTACCGGCTCCGTTTGGGCCAGCAATCACCAATAATTCGCCGGATTTAACCGAAAACGATATGTCCTTGATAATTTCGTGACCGCCAAGGGAAACGCTGCACCCCACCACGTCAAGATTATGATCAACACTGGTCATGCTTCACTGCGCGCAAACTGACGCTCCCTGAAGACCAGTATAAAGAAAAACGGCACCCCGATCAGCGCCGTGATGACGCCAAGTTTCATTTCCGAATAGGTCGGGATCAGGCGGACCAGAATATCCGCCCCCAACAATAGAAGCGCGCCAAATAGTGCGGACGGGAATAATGTGCGGCCTGGGTCATAGCCAACAARCGGGCGAACAATATGTGGCACCACCAGGCCGACAAAYCCGACCACGCCGGATACCGCCACCGCSGCGCCGACCCCAAGCGCGGTGCCGCCAACCACCATAAAAGATAGTTTTTTTGGATCMGTSCCGAGCGTCACCGCAACGTCGCGGCCAAGGGTCAAAGCCTGAAGGTGCAATCTGGTGCGCCACAAAATTATCCAGCTWAGCAGCATGAAGGGCGCRGCAAGRGCCACATGAACCATGCTGCGGTCGGCGAGYGASCCRAGCAACCAGAACGCGATTTCRAGCGCGGCAAACGGGTCCGGTGCCAGATTGAGCARCARMGCKGTCAAKGCGCTGGCAAAACTGGAMARYGCCARCCCRGCCAAAATCAAGGTGACGATCCGCCCGTCCCGGCTCACCAAAGCCAGTAGAATTGTAGCGGAAACAAAGGCAGAGATAATGGCAGCAAACGGGAGCCAGAGCGAAAGCGCACCAGCAGCACCAACATATAATACAGCGCTCGCGCCAAATGCTGCCGCGTTGGAAGTGCCGATCAGGGACGGAGAGGCGAGCGGGTTTCGGGTAAATCCTTGCAGCGCCGCGCCGGACAGTCCAAGCGTCGCGCCGATCATTAGACCGAGCATGGTACGCGGCAATCTGATTTGCTGGACGATGATGACAATGGTCTCGTCGCCATACCCGAACAGGCCGGAAAAAACATTCAATGCAGAAATTGAAGCAGGCCCGATCAACAGCGACAGAAATGCGATCATAGTAAGCACAGCTGAAATGATCAGCAGGTACAATGGCCGGTCAAGGGTAAATGACGATGGGGAACTGCTCTTGGTCATGCCGCCCGCTATACACGATTGAACGGGCGCGCGTCACTTTCAAATATCTGCAAAAATCCGTCAAAATCGGGATCAGAGACGGAGAACGCAATCTGACGCGCGGGGGCGCAAATAGAAAGTGTCGTCCATATTGACACCGCCGGTGAGAAAGTATCCGACTATCGAGGAAAACAGATATGTCGTCTCGGACATGACAAGGCAGGAATTGTTGATGATCAGATCCGGCGGCAGCGTTACACTTGACCCGGTTGGCCGAGCGGTCCCCTGAAATGTGTCGCTCCAGGAAACCGTCGCATCGCCGTTATTGTCAATGATGATGCTTGAGACCACCACGGTCAGGGTGCCGGTGCTGTAGGGCGCCAGGATCGCTRTGCTGGCCTGAAATAYGTTGGTGATCTCCGCATTATTGATCTCGTCGGTCTGGGCCACAAGGTCGGCGGTAGAGCTTGCCAGAGCTGTCAATTTGCGCCCGACCGTAATCGCCTGGCTGAATTCGACTGAGCCCAGAAAAAGGGTAATCAGGATTGGCGCGATAAGCGCAAATTCAACCGCAGCAACGCCCTTTTTGTCTTTTGCAAAACCGGGAATTGACGAAAATTGCTGTTTTGTCAGTTGGCGAAGCCGGGTGGGAAAAATGGTCATGTGGTTCAGACTCTGTTTTGTCTAGTTGGGTTGAATTTAGAAGGGCTCGTTACGGAACGCGGCTGTCGCTGTCAGCAATCTGTTGCCATTGGCGAGGTTGCCGAAATTAGAACCGTAATAGGTGACAAAAGTCGGCCATTCATAAAAGACCCGCACCAGGACAATGTCGCCACCGATCCCCATATCAAATTCGAAACTGGATTCATCAAGCGCTTCCGCACCGGGGCCGCCGGAAATTGGTGTGTTCAAATCGACCGAATTAAAATCGGCGTATGTCCGTACATCAATCCTGAACCCGCCAACGCCAGAYCCGTCCGGGTCGCAGGTCATGAGGGAACTGACTCCGGAACAAACCGCGCCGCGGAAATTRGTCAGGTTAAACCCAAGCGTCTGCGCCTGGCCAGTCCGGATCAGGCGGGCCGCATCGGCAACTGCCGTTTCCAGCACCTGGCCCGCAAAAAACATCAAGGAGACTTCAAGAAGCGCAAATATCAACAAGAAAAATGGCATTGCCACCATGGCAAATTCTACCGCTGTGGCGCCGGATTCATTTTTTGCAATTCGGCGAACACGGCGTGGAAACCGCGCGTTCCGTGCGCGGACAAATCCGGTTCGTCGGGCGGCCCATCCAAGAAGCGTTTTGTGCGACATAAACGAAACAAGTCCTTGTTTGATCAGACGCGACCAGCATCTGATATTTGGTCGTGTTTGATTTTTATCGGGAAATCATTGAAATCTGATTGAGAAACGCGGTTAACGGCAATCGTATATATGTCGTAGGCGCAATATATAGATGACACCTCAAAGGTGGGCCGTTCGAACAAGTTTACTTTGGGTTGAATTATCGGCTTTGATTGCTGCCAGCGGTAGCGCTTTCGATGCGCCCTGCAATTGCACCTCGAACAGCTTCAAACTGCTCGGTTTGATCGCCAATAGCCAAAATAGGTTCGCATTTCGGTGCACACGCATATGAAAAGCGGTCCCCGCCCCTCTGTACGGTGACTTGCGAATATGAAGAAAGACGAACTTCCAACTGACGGGAGAATATCTCGCGACCGTCTTCATTCAAAATGATCATGTTGGTAGTGCCGTAACTGATCCCGGTAATCACGAGCATTTTGTTGTCCTGGACAGTCGCGTCCGCAATCATCGGGTTCCCGATGATGATCGAGGCCGCAGGCTCAGAAAGACGCAAAATCTGTGCCTGATCCACCAAGACGAGCATTGTTTCAGCGGCCTGGACGTGACGATCAGTATTCAGGGTTATGGCGGTTGCCAAACCCAGAGACACTATAGACGCACACAGAACGCTTTTGAATTTTTGAACCATGGAAGGGGAAAGCCGGGTCATAACGTCTACTCCAGTAAAAACTGAATGCATTAAGCCAGATATTGGTGAATGAAATACCAACAAATTGACCAATTTAGAGTGACGTAAGGTCATAGCACTGGTTTTTCGCGATCATTGATTCAGATTTTGTTTACTTACGGTACGTAATTTCAAGAAAATTTCGAAGAAAAAACGGTGATTTTCCTGAGGTATTCCAAGAAATCATTTAAATTACAGAAAAATTTTTACAATTGATTCACCTTCAAATTTGCAAATTACTTTCAAGATGGTGAGAACAACGGAGTTTAACTTGTTTGTAACGCATCACGTCTAGGGTTGGCTCTGGTTCGGCATGTTGAACAGATTGAAATCAGCAATTGAGCCAAAGTTGGAACCTGTGACAGGAGTATTATGTAATGAAAGTTTTCAAGAAATTCGCCCAAGACGAGTCTGGTGCAACTGCCATTGAATATGGTCTGATTGCCGCTGGTATCGCTGTTGCCATTATCGGTGCTGTGAATGCACTGGGCACGAGCCTTACCGGCACGTTCACAAACGTCGGTAACGCCCTCTAGGCCAAATCGAAATCGCCAAATCGAAATCGGTTGAAA
>JAESRU010000155.1 GCA_016764455.1 Hyphomicrobiales bacterium
ACGCCGCCCGAGCAGCGTCAGATAGGGAACTGTTCGTGCATCCCGAACGAGCTCGTTTTTGGATTCAGCCGCGCCAACAAATCCCACCGGTGTCGCGATAATTGCTGCGGGTTTGACCGGGCTTTTGTCGAGCAATTCCAGTAACGCAAATAGCGCCGTCGGCGCATTGCCGATGACGATGACAGCATCTTGCAATTTCCATAATTCCACAGCTGCGGCGGAGCGCGTGGTTTCATTTTGTTTGGCGAGCCCCGGGGTGCGGGTGTCGTTGAGGGTGCACAAGACGTCATTTTGAGCGGGGAGAAAKCGCCGGGTGATTGCCGCTGCAACCGCTTCGCAGTCGGCGATGACTGGTGCGCCGGCTTTGAGGGCGGCGCAGGCGCTTTCCACGATCGATGGGTCAAAGCGCAAATCATCGATAATATCGATCATGCCACAGGCATNGATCATCCGGACGGCAATTGGCTCAACGGCCGCAGGTAGCGACGACAGATCGACCTCGGTACGAACGATCTCAAAGGACGCATCGTATATTGCCTGTGGGTTTTTCAGATAATCCAACGTTGTTGCCCTKTCTTTTTTATTTGAGSGTTTTCGGCCCAAGCGGATGGTTCGCGTGGGGGTAGGGATGGTGCGCATGATCATGAGAATGACCATCTCCATCGCCATGGTCATGGCTATGAGCTTGATCGTGGGCGGTGCCCGTGCCGATGCCCTCCACGTGATGATGATGGCTTTCCTGGGGAAGGCCCACCTGATCCTCAAAACCTAGTATCTGAGTACGGTATTTACACGCGCCGCAATTCATCGCCGTATCGCCAGTAAGTATCTGTTCTACCCGTTCCTTAAAGGTTTCAATAACTTGCGGATGGTCATTTAAGTACGGCGCTTTAATAAATTCAATATCAGAATGGCGGGCTGCAACCCTGTCGGTATGTTCGTAAATACGGTCAACCAGGATGCCGGTGAACAGAAAATAGGGGAACACAATAATGCGTTTGAAGCCAAGCTTTGCGACATGCTCAAGCCCCGGTTCCACCAATGGAAACGTGACACCGGAATAAACTGTCTCACCCCAGCCAAAGCCAAAGCCTTCCCATAAAAGCCGCATGACTTTGGCGACATTGCCATTGGCGTCCGGGTCCGATGCGCCGCGCCCAACAACCACCAGCATGGTTTCATGCACGGGAATATCATCGCCGGCTTTGTCCAAAGCTTCCTGAATGCGGGCACCTGCGGCATGCATCAATTTCGGGTCAATGCCGAGATCCTTGGCCAGCTCGATCGTGACGCCGTCATTTTGCGCCGCGTAAGTATTGAGTACCGATGGAACATCATTTTTCACATGCCCGGCGGCAAACAACATGCCTGGCACCGCAAGAATTCTGGTTACGCCCTGATCGCGTAATTTGTCGAGACCATCGCGAATGATGGGTGTAGCAAATTCCAGATAGCCGTACTCAACCGGCGTATCTGGCATGAGCTTTCGCAGCCCTTGCGCCACCTGGGCGAATTCCCTAACTGCGCCTTCATCACGGCTGCCATGGCCGCAGACCATCACGCCAATTTTTTCAGCCATAGTCTAACGACCGCGAAGAGCAGAGCGTGCCCATAGTGAGGCGCCGAACAGGGCAATTGCAAGCAGCACATAGAGACCCCAATGGCTATGGCCACCACCGTGATCAGCGACGTGTCCAGGGTTCGCGRAAGCGATCGCAGGCGTCAATGCACTTGCTACAAAAAGGCTTGTAAAAAGGGGTGATTTCATTGTTTTTCTCCTGTTACGTCGATTGCCGGAGCAGAGATCGCAAATCAGGAAAAGGCCTGCATATTGCACGCCAAATTTGAATACAGCTCCGGTATTGGTCCCTGAATTGGGTCGACCGCACCGGAATCGCTTTCAGTCCCTGAAATGGAACGCTGCTWTGGAATTTGTCTACATTATTTGAACTCACCTGTCAGTAATTTTGCGCGATAAATGGGGCGATTTTTTTAAAATTCAATTCCCACTTGCGCCTTCACACCGTCGCGGAACGGGTGTTTGATCTGGGTCATTTCCGTCACCAGATCAGCGACCTCGATAAGCTCGTCCTTGGCATTGCGCCCTGTAATGACGACGTGTGTCATWTCAGGCTTGTTCTCAAGTATTTCGATAATCTCGTCCAACGGCAGATTGCCATACCGCAGCACAATATTGAGCTCGTCCAGCAGGATAAGATTGTAGGATGGGTCTGCGATCATCTTCTTGGCTTCGTCCCATGCCGACCTGGCAGCAGCAATGTCGCGCTGGCGATCCTGGGTTTCCCAGGAAAATCCTTCACCCATGGTCTTGAATGTCACCTGGTCTTCAAAGCGCATCAATACATCGCGTTCACCGGTCTCCCAAGCGCCTTTCACAAACTGGACAATGCCGACTTTGTGGCCGTGGCCGAGCGCGCGAAAAACAAGACCAAACGCCGCCGTGGATTTCCCCTTGCCTTTGCCTGTATGGACAATGATAAGACCTTTTTCCTTGGTCTTGGTGGCCAGGATTTTATTGCGTGCAACCTTCTTTTTGCGCATCTTGTCTGTGTGGCGTGCATCCAGTTCGGCTTCGGTCATTTCCGACTTTTTCTTTGGTTTGTCGCTCATAATGTTGCCTCTGCTGGTTCGATGCATTGCTTGCCGGTGATGGTCGTAAGTTCATGGTAGACGGAATTCGAATGCGGGGTCCACAATTCGCGATTTAACGCTTCGAGAAATTTTTCTGCCATTTCTTGCAGACCAGGTTCGTTATTCTCAGATATAAATTCGCGCACCGCTTGGTCGCCAATGAAGGCGTCATAGGCAAGTTGGAAATGATGATCGCGGACCGCGCCAGTGGTTGCTGAAAAGGCGAACATATAATCGACCGTGGCGATGATCTCAAAGGCACCCTTGTATCCGTGGCGCATAACGCCTGCGATCCATTTCGGGTTGACAACCCGGCTGCGAACAACCCGCCCGATCTCTTCTTCCAGTGTCCGGATTACCGGGCGTTCGGGGCGCGAATGATCATTGTGATAGACAATTGGCTGTTGACCGGACGCATGCTCAATCGCAGCGCTCATACCTCCCTCGAACTGGTAATAATCATCACTGTCGAGCACATCATGCTCGCGATTATCCTGGTTTTGTACAACCGCTTCTATATGTTTCAGGCGAAGCGTGAATACGTCGCGTCGTTCTTCGCCCGCTACACCCTTGCCGTAGGCATAGCCGCCCCAATTGATATAACTCTCCGCCAAATCGCTTTTATTTTCCCACAATTGCTCGTCAATCAGCGCCTGAAGCCCTGCGCCATAGGCACCTGGTTTTGAACCAAAAATGCGCAGCCCGGCAATATGGCGCGCTTCGTCATTGGAAACACCTTGAGCGCGGGCAGCGTCGGCATCTTCAATCATGCGTGCTGCTATTGGGTTATCGCCAATATCYTCATCCAGAGCACCGACTGCGCGAATGGCGCTATCGAAAAGTTCAATCTGAGCAGGGAAGGCGTCACGGAAAAAGCCGGAAATGCGCAGGGTTACGTCGACGCGCGGGCGGCCAAGCTTGGCGAGTGGAATAATTTCGTACCCAGTCACCCGCCAACTAGACATATCCCAAACCGGCTTTGCGCCGATCAGAGCAAGGGCCTGAGCAATATCGTCGCCGCCGGTACGCATGTTGGACGTGCCCCAGGCAGTCAGGCCAAAAGTCTTTGGCCAGCGGCCATTGTCCTGCAAATGACGTTCCACCAGCAATGCAGCGGATTTCCGACCAAGCTCCCACGCGGTCGGAGTCGGGATGGCGCGACAGTCCACAGAATAAAAATTCCGCCCGGTTGGGAGCACATCAAGACGCCCGCGCGTAGGCGCGCCGGACGGACCGGCTGGTACAAATCGGCCAGATAAACCGGCCATGCATGAGGCAATTTCATTGATGGCAGACTGATCGAGACTGGGCCGAATAGTGTTTGTGATCTCATCAAGTACTGCGCCTGTTGCTATCCAATGGGGGTCGCAAATGGTTTCACCCGATACCAGTTTCGCAGCCAGGATTTCAAGTCGTTCGATGGTATCGCCCTGGCTGCGCCAGGATGCTTCAATGATGTCTSTCAATGCGRGYGGTTTGGCRCCATYCCACGRRGAYCCCATYTCACAATCAAGGGGATCGAATTCACCAAGACCCAAATCTGTGCTGAGCGCCCGCACCAGCGAGGCGTCGCCGTTGTCTCCCATCCCGCGCGGCACGCGGGTTAGCGCCACCAGCAGGTCAGTTTCAAGCCGGCCTTCAGGCGCTTTGCCCAAAATATGCAGCCCGTCCCTGATCTGCGCTTCTTTCAGTTCGCAAATATAGGTATCCAATTTTTGCAAAGCGGCCGTCTCGTCACCCATGTTGGTGATCCCAGAATCCTTGTCGAGGCCGTTGGATTGCACCAGATCGAGAATATTTTTACGCAGTAAATCAGTGCGCCGCGCATCAAGACCAGCTGCCAGATAATATTCATCGATCAGTGCTTCGAGGTCTTTGAGTGGTCCGTAGCTTTCAGCGCGGGTCAGAGGAGGGGTTAGGTGATCGACAATGACGGCGGACGTGCGCCGTTTGGCCTGGGTGCCTTCGCCCGGATCATTGACAATGAACGGGTAGATATTTGGCAGTGCGCCGAGGGCAGCTTCAGGATAGCAGGTATTCGAGAGCGCCAGCGCCTTGCCCGGTAGCCATTCCAGATTGCCGTGTTTGCCATTATGCAGCACGGCCAAAGCACCGAAAACTTCGCGCAGCCAGATGTAAAAGGCAAAATATCCGTGTGGAGGGATGAGCGCGGGGTCGTGATATGTTTCTGCCGGGTCRATATTGTAACCCCGTGCCGGCTGCACGGCGACGGCCACGTTGCCATACATTTTGACCGCCAGATGAAACGCACCATCATGGAAAAACGGGTCATCTTCCGGTGGCCCCCACCGTGTCTCAACTTCTTTGCGTAGGCTTTCRGGAAGCAAATTGTAATGTTCCTGATACCGCTGCAACGTAAGCCGGGCATCGGTATTTTTCCGCGAAATATCCTTGGCGTTGGTCGGGCCTTCAAGCAGCGTATGGATCAGGGCTGTCCCGTCATCGGGATAACCATCAACGGTGTAACCTTCGTCACCAAGTGCCCTGAGTAGCGCTATCGTGCTGGCCGGCGTGTCGTAACCAACTCCGTTCCCGATCCGCCCGTCTCGATTGGGGTAATTGGCGAGAATGAGCGCGACACGGCGGGCCTCTGCCGGTGTTTCGCGCAACCGCACCCAACTTGCGGCAAGATCGGCAACAAATGCAACCCGGTCCGGCGCAGCTTCATAGGTAACGATATTGGTCTGGGTTCCGTTGTGGCGTCGGGCGTCGGATTTAAACGATATTGCCCTGGTTAAAATGCGCCCATCCAGTTCGGGGAGCACAACATTCATGGCCAGGTCCCGGGCGTTGAGGCCTTGTGCACTTTCCTGCCAAGCGTCTTTGCTGGAGCCAGAAAAGACCATTTGCAGGACAGGACAATCAGCCTTTGAAAAAGGAGTTTTGGGATTATTTCCGCTAAATGCCGCAACAGCAAAGCCGGTTGCATTCAGGACGACCGAAGGCGCGGCTTGGGCAAATAATTCGCCGATAGTCGCGGCCGAGATTTCATCTTTCAGGCTGCTAACAAAAATTGGCAGGGCATTCAGACCGCGTTCGCCAAGCGCGTCGATCATCGCGTCCACCGGCGCATGGTTGGCCCCTTCCAAAATTGCCCGGTAGAAGGTTATGGCAACGACGGGTGCGCCATCGCGCCAATGGGATTTTATGTCAACAAGCGATGGCGTTGATGTGCCTGGCCAATACAACCCGGATTTTAGTAATTGCCGGGCTGCAGGAGGCGCGTCCCCGACACCAATAATATGGGCGCAATCTCGCAAAAACCCGATCATATTGTCCGGCCCGCCCTGGGTCAGGTATTCCCAAAGGCGCAGTATTTGAGATTGCTGCAATGTGGAATGCGCAAGCAATGTAGCGTCTGGTTTGGYGTCACCCGGCAACACGACAAGGCCCACATTGTTTTCAGTGGCAAAGGCCTGGATTTGTTCCAGCCCGTAAGGCCAATAGGCCTTCCCGCCGAGCAGCCGCAAAACGATCAGTTTCGCGCCGCGCAGTGTTTTTTCAATATACAGATCGACAGAATAATTATGGGTGAGGGCCATGAAATTGGCGAGACGCAAAGATGGTCCGCCATCAATTGTATCGCTCGCCCTGGCCAACGCGGCTAGTTCAGAATCAGCAGCTGATATGACGACGATGTCACCTGGTTCCTGTGCCAARTCGACCGGTTCGACCGCGTCACCGATTACACCAGACTGGGTGGCAAGGATATGCACGATCGTTACCCTTCCAAAGCACTAGAAATGGCTGGTTGATCGAGCCCTTTTTCACCAATGACGACCAGTGATGAATAACGCCTCTCGCCTGGCCCCCAGGGCCGGTCAAAATAACTCTCGATGCGCGGGCCAACGGCCTGCACCACAAGACGGGCATCGGCGCCTTGAATATCGACAAACCCTTTAAGCCGAAGGATATCAAACTTGCAGATCAGGGCCGTTAGCTTGTCTAGAAACTTGTTGCGATCTTCAACCATTTTCGGGGCAACAACAAAGCTCTCAAAATCATCATGGTCGTGATCTTCTTCGCCATGCTGTTCGTGATGTGATTTGCGCGAATCCATATCATCTTCGGCTGACGCGGAGAGCCCTAAAAGAACATTTATCGGCACGTCGCCGTGACTAACACGTAAAAAAGAAACGCCATTGCGCGCTTCATTTCTAAGCTCTTTTTCAACATCGTCGAGCGCTGTGCCCGACAGCAAGTCGACCTTGTTCATTACGATCATGTCGGCGCAGGTTATCTGATCCTCAAAAAGCTCTTCCAGCGGGCTGTCATGATCCAGCGCATCGTCGGCGTCCCGTTGTGCCTGCACCGCGTGTTCGTCATGGGCAAAGCGGCCCTCGGCGACAGCTGCACTATCAACCACGGTCACGACGCCATCGACGGTGACCCGGCTGCGGATTTCCGGCCAGCTAAAAGCCTTGATGAGTGGTTGCGGCAAGGCCAATCCGGACGTCTCGATGACGATATGATCGGGGGGATCATCACGGTTGATTAATTTTGACATGGTGGGGATGAAGTCATCCGCCACCGTGCAACAGATACAGCCATTGGCCAGTTCGACGATATCCTCTTCGCCACAAACTTGCTGGCCACAACCTTTCAAGATTTCGCTATCAACGCCAACATCGCCAAATTCATTTATGATCAGGGCGATGCGTTTGCCGTTGGCATTTTCCAGCAATTTTCTGATGAGGGTGGTTTTTCCCGCGCCGAGAAAACCTGTAATCACGGTCGCGGGAATTTTTTTGGAGCCTGTTGTCATGGAAACTAGACTTTAGCTGTTCGTTGAGGTCTGTTCAGGGCCCAACCAAGGGAAATACCAAGGACGATCCAGAACAGCGCCATCATGGCAATTGAATTTGCGGCAAAATCCGTTGCGAGCGCCGCCGGAACAGCACTTTCTTGAGCCTCAGGGTGAGGTGCACCGATGATATGGGGCAGTGCAATCAGGACAGCCCCCAACGCCTTCAACAGAATTTTGTCCTGAAGCATTATCAGCACAATCCCGCCACCCGTTGCGATCACGGTTCCCCACCACCACGTTTGGCGGGCAACAAGATCTGCCGCGGGCATTCCAGGAAGTTCGGGCGCAAGGCCCACAGTGGGTGCCAGAGTGAATATGAGAAAGCCTAATCCGCCCCATACGAACCCGTTTTGCAACGTAATGCTTCGTCCGGTAAACATGACAGCTGCCGCCAGAACGAACGCAAAAGCTACGCCCATGATCATGTTGGCAAGCACTGTATAAGCGGTTCGCTCAAATCCATCTTCAGGAGCCCATGCTTCTTCGCCGTCACCATGATTGTGACCGCCAGCTTGTCCTGGCCCATGTGAATGTGCAGCCGCAACATCCGGTTGGTTTTCAAAAACCTCGGCAGCAATGATTAATGGTGAAATGCGCCAAATCTGGAACGCGCTCGAAACAGCTCCCGCGATCATCCCAGCGATGACCGCGGCGAGTAATACCCGCATTATCATGATGAAATCCCCCTAGTGACAGGGGACGGTGATAGCGTGCCGCGTATCGTGCGCAGCGTTATGCAATATATCGGAATGTGCAAAAGCCACGCCGTACAGCATAAATGTTCCAAATAAAGCCGTGATGATTCCAGTGCCAATACGCTCTTGCGCGCTCAGATCGGCAATCGAAAAACCCGATTCTTGTACAATATTGTCTTGTACAATTTTGTTCGTGCTCATTAAAGGCACCTCCCGTGCTAGTTCATTTAAACTATCGGATGGAGCATTATTGCTCCAGCCACAGGTGGCAGGTCTCCTGGCTTACGGGTCAATGAGTGTTGCGAGCCTTCCCGAAAGCCAAACAGCTTTCAGTGGCACAAGTCGCAAACCCTCTCCGCTTACAGTTGCGGGGGCAGCCACGGTATTGGTCCCAAATGGGTACGCCGCACCGTGTTCCCTCTTAACGTCCCCTCAGCAAAATCAGCTTTCGGGGAACCACCTAAACACGAACGTGCCATTTCGGACAAAATTGGTCAACAATTTTTCTGAGGCCTCACACAGGGCGTATTGTCAGAGGAAAATTCCTTGAACTGGCCTTGCCAGCTTCTTTTTAYATAATCCTCGTTGTTCTAGATATCGTTGATGCTTGAAATGGTTATAGGTGGACGCATGAACTGAAACAAATTTCTGTAACGTGGCAAATTTTCGGAATTTCGCCCGAATCCACTCTTCAATCCAAAACCATTTCAACGAGGAACGCCGCCTCTACAATCGCCAGGACTTCAAAATCAACCGGGCCGCTGCTCTAGTTGAGCAGCATCAACTGGTGGCCTGATATCCGCCTATTCCCAAGCATTGATGAYCTGTTCGTTTTCCTCTGAAACTGCCGGTTMGCCGGGTGTTGGGCCGTRTCGTCTGGTGTAGAGACTGCAAATGCAGCGTGATTTGGRCGTAATTGGCAGGCGTCTCAATGGGCCTCTTTTGGGCTGCCAGATTTTTGGCGAAATGCCAACAGACGTTTGGTGGAATGCGTGTGAAGGATTGAAGCGAGGCAATACCCGCCAGACACGCCATCCTTTGGTATACGTTCCAGGGTAAGGCGAATTGCATTGTTTCRGATCTGTTTTTTCACATCATTCGCAATGGCTGGTAAAATCCAACCAATTGGTATATTGGTTGGATAAAGAGGTGCGTCAAAATGAAAAAACATGCCGAATCCCGTCAAACGATTGAAGTTATTCGCCAGTATATCGAGCGGAGCATCAGCAACGATGAATGGGCCCCGGGTAGCCGATTGCCAACTGAACGGGCGCTGGCTGAGGAGTTTGGAGTGGCCCGAAATGCAGTCCGCCGGGCGTTGAGCATGTTGGAAGGCAGCGGTCAAATTGTTCGAAAGGTTGGCCAAGGCACATTTGTCGCCGACAATCCTGGCGTTGTAATTATTCAACCGCAGCATGACAGCAGAAAAATAAGCCCTGAAGATATCATGGAGGTTCGGCTTTTAATTGAACCTATGATCGCTAGTCTGGTTGTGGCTCGCGCGACGCAAAATGACCTTGATGAAATGGCGGAAATTGCTGGAAAATGTAATGAATCTAGTAATATGGCTACGTTTGAATATTGGGATGGAAAATTGCATAATGCGATTGCCCATGCTAGCAAGAATCAATATCTGATTGAGCTTGTTGAGGGATTGCATGCGGTTCGCAGGGAAACAAGTTGGGGGCAATTGAAGCGCCGTGGAGAATCGGAGGAGCGGCGCGCTATCTACCAAACCGAGCACCACGACATCATTTCAGCGTTGCTTGACCGCAATGCAGAGCAAGCCGAGAAAGCGATCAGAGCTCACCTGCTACATGTTCGTTGGAACCTGTTTGGCCGTTAAAAATCGTGGGCAAGATTATTTTTGACTCGTGCAGATGATTCAATTAACGTGGTTGGTAATTGGTTGAATTTAGATAAATTGGTTGGTTTTTGCTGTGTAATTCCACGACAGATCAGAAAGCTCGAATTAAAATATGTTTACAACGCGACCGGAACTTGAAGGTACGTTTGGTGCCGTAGCCTCAACCCATTGGATCGCCAGCCAGACGGCTATGAGGATTCTCGAGCTTGGTGGGAATGCGTTTGATGCTGCTTGCGCCGGGGCATTTGTATTGCAAGTCGTGGAACCTCACCTCAACGGKCCAGCAGGCGATGTCTCGATTATTATGTTCGATGCGGCCACGCGGAAAACGCGCGTCGTGTGCGGTCAGGGAACGGTGCCGGCTGCAGCAAATTGCAATGCCTTCAAGAGCCTGGGGTTGGATTTGATTCCTGGCACAGGCCTTCTGGCCGCCGTGGTGCCGGGGGCATTCGATGCCTGGTTGCTATTGCTTCGCGATCACGGAACCTTGCCGCTCGAAACTGTTCTTGAAACAGCGATTGGGTATGCAGAAAATGGAATACCGGTTCTGGCGCGTATGTCAGAAACAATTGCTGCGGCACAAACGATGTTTGAACGACATTGGCCCACGTCCCATAAATTGTACATGCCGAATGGGCATCCACCAGCTGTAGGCAGCCTGTTCACCAATGTAACCCTGGCGGCAACCTGGAAACGGCTGCTTGACGAAGCGTCGGGAGGCTCCAGGGAAAGCGGGATTGACGCAGCGAGGAAGGCCTGGTCACAGGGTTTTGTAGCAGATTTCATTGATAGATTTTGCCGCGAACAATGCCTGATGGATGTTTCCGGAACTCCCCATAAGGCCGTTCTTCGCGGTCAGGATCTTGCCAATTGGAGCGCACATTTTGAAGAACCGTTGAGCTATGACTATGCGGGCCACCGGATTGTTAAGTGCGGCCCCTGGAGTCAGGGTCCAGCCATGCTGCAGGCTCTGGCTCTATTGTCTGGATACGATATGGCAGCCTTGCCACCGGATCATCCTGAATTTGTCCATATTGTCGTTGAAGCGATGAAGCTCGCTTTCGCTGATCGGGAAGCCTATTATGGCGATCCAGATTTTACGAATGTTCCAATGCAGGAACTATTATCTGAAGAGTATAATGTCGAACGGCGGCGGCTGATCGGTGAGCAAGCATCTCTGGAATGGCGACCGGGAAAAATCGATGCGGCCGTGCCAGTTTTTGATTACGAGGCCGCCTGCCAGCGTCAACGCGAGGTAGGTTTGCTTGCGGCCTATGGCGGCGGTGAGCCGACTATGCAAGACCTCCCCGATGAGCGGTACTTAAAAACCGCTGTCGGCGATACCTCTCATATCGATGTCGTAGACAAGCATGGCAACATGGTAACGGCGACCCCGTCGGGGGGGTGGTTGCAGTCTTCGCCAGCAATTCCCGAGCTTGGATTTCCTCTGGGCACGCGCGCACAAATGTCCTGGCTGGACCCAGACTCACCCTCATCATTACAACCAGGCGCCCGACCCCGCACGACTTTGACACCGACAATGGTTTTGCGTGACGATGACAGCGGATATATCGCTTGCGGCACACCAGGTGGCGATCAGCAGGATCAATGGCAATTGATATTCCTGCTGCGGCATTTTCACCATGGCATGGGTTTCCAGCAGGCGATCGATGCCCCGGCGTTTCATACTGAACACGCGCCCAATTCATTTTACCCGCGCCAAGCCGCCCCAGCCAAACTGGTTTTGGAAGGACGCTATGATGCTCAAGCGCAAAGCTATCTGAAAAACAAGGGACACGATGTTCACGTCGGCGGAGATTGGTCAGAAGGCCGTCTTTCGGCTGTTTGCAATTATGCTGATGGCAAATTTGGGGCAGCCGCTAACCCTAGGGGGATGCAAGGTTATGCCGTCTGCCGATAAAAATTTGCAAAACCTTTCGGACCCATCCGGTCACAATACGGATGTTGCCTTGAATGGATCTGTACCCCTACCTGAAGGTGCGGAATCCGCTCTAAAGCACAGCCACAATTGGGCAGGTCGAATTCTTCAGGTAATGGACCAGGTCATTTCAACATTTCTGACTTGCAGTCTTATCGCCCTGATCGTGATTATGTTTACAAAYGTCATTGGTCGATATGTGTTCAGCTATTCGCTTACCTGGGCCGCCGAAGTCGCTCAATGGCTTTTTATTTGGATAATTTTTTTCGCGATTCCAGTCGCTCATCGTACTCGAATGCACGTGTCGATTACATTCCTTGCAGACAGTCTGCCGCCTTCAGCAAGAGCTGTTCTGGCGCTGGCGAGTGATGTGATTGTGGCCTACACGACACTGAGTTTATTGTTCGGTGGCCAGGAATTGATGGAATTGATTGGTGGCATAAATCATGTGCTGGGTCTGCCAATCTGGGTCAAATTTGCAGCGATCCCTGTTTCGTGTGTTGCGGGGCTGGTTTATCTGGGGCTTCGTGGCTTCGATTCGGGCAAGAATTTATGGCGTGGTCCGGCTGCCATCGTTATTGCCATCGGGGCTTATGTTCTTGTCAACAGACTTGGTTTTGTATCGATAGATGGTCTCGAACCGGCCGTTGCCATGGGGATTGCCTTCGCCGTTGCAATGGCACTGGGAACGCCGATCTCGTTTGCCATGCTTTTCAGTGCTTTTGTCGCAAACCAGGCCAGCAACACGCTGCCTGATCCAGCTGTTGTGCAAAGCATGGTGAATGGTTCCAGCAAATTTCTGCTTTTGGCTATTCCATTCTTTATTACAGCTGGCACGTTGATGAATGCGGGTGGTTTGACCCATCGGCTAATGGACTTTGCATTCTCCCTGGTCGGTCATTTTCGGGGTGGGTTTGCCCAGGTCAATGTGGTCTCCAGTATGCTGTATGGCGGCATATCGGGATCAAGCTATTCTGAAGCAGCGCTTGGGTCGAAGCTTCTGGTTCCGCAAATGGTGCGTCACGGTTATACGGCCCCGTTCGCCTGTGCGGTTACCGCTGCATCCGCGGTTCTACCGAACATCATTCCACCTTCAATCGCTCTTTTGATTTTGGCTGCAGTGTCTAATCTTTCTGTTGGCGATCTTTGGCTGGCAGGCGTCGGGCCGGGATTGCTGATCGTTGTCTGCTTGATGGTAACTGTATATATAGTGTCTCGCATCAAGGGGTATGGCGAGGCTCAGGAACGGCTTTCGAAACTCGAAAGATGGCGGGCCTTTTATAGAGCCGGCCCGGTTCTTGTTCTCGCATTTATCATACTCGGCGGGATCCGCTTTGGAATTGTGACGCCAACCGAAGCTGGCGTGTTGGCAGTAGTCTATTCCTGGATATTGGGGATGTTCGTATTTCGCACATACGGTATTCGAAAATTATGGTTCCTGCTTAGCACCTGTGCGGTCGAGGCTGCCTTGATCGGATTGCTCATCGGTGTCGCCGGGCCGTTCGCTTTCATCCTGGTCTCAGAACAAATTCCACAATCGATCACAATATTTATGAGCAGTCTGTCCGATAATCCCTATGTGACACTCCTGATTGCAAATGCCGTCATGCTGTTTTTCGGGACTTTCCTGGATATTGGTGCCGGTATCCTCATTCTGACGCCATTGCTGATGCCGTTGATGATTGAAATGGGCGTTGATCCCATCCATTTTGGCTTGATCGTGGTTGTCAACCTGATGCTGGGCGGTTTGACACCGCCGGTTGGGATGCTGGTTTTTATAACCAGCACGATCTCCAAGACACCTGTACATGAAATTTTTAAGGCAATGTATCCGTTTTTTGCAGCGCTCATTGTGGCGTTGCTTGCTGTTACCTTTATCCCGGCTATTTCGCTGGGACTTGGGTGGCTAATCGGTGGACGGTAGCTTTCTTCAAGCAACCCAAAGCTAAAACAACCAGGGAGAAAATAATGTACCAAATTGGCAGAACAGCCATAAAAACTGCGCTGATGGCAGCGATGGTTTTTACGGCGAGTACGGTAACAAGTGTTACCAATAGCATCGCGGAACCAATAGACATGACGGTATCCGTCATTTACGGTCCGGAAAAACCTCAGGCGAAAATCTGGCTCCGCTTCCAGCAGCTGATTAATCAGCGGTTGCCAGGAGAATTCGATATTAATGTCGTCACCAATGGTGCGCTGGGTGGGGAAAAAGAAACCACGGAAGGCATTCGCCTGGGTTCAATTCACGGTGCATTGTCCACTCTGGCCAATCTCACATCGTGGGTTCCCGAAGGTGCATTATTTGATATGCCGTTCATGTTTCGCGATGGCGATCACATCAACAACGTGATGACCGGCCCGATTGGTGATGAATATAAAGCATTGTACGAAGCCCAAGGGTTTAAAGTGCTTGGATTCATTACCTACGGTGCCCGCCATGACATTTCGCGGGATCCAATTAACACCCCCGCCGATGTCGTCGGGTTGAATATGCGTGTTCTTCAAAGCCAGCTTCATATCAACCTGTGGCGCTCGCTGGGTGCCAACCCAACTCCGGTTCCAATTACCGAAGCTTACAACGCACTCGAAACAGGGGTCGTTGATTACATGGATATGACTATGTCCGGGTATCACGCCTTAAAGTTGCATGAGGTTGTGCCAAACTTCACCGAAACCGGACATATTTGGGCGCTGGGTGCATTCTATGTGTCGAGTTCATTTTGGGACCAGCTGTCGGACGAGCAGAAAACTGTGTTTCAGGATACGGCTGATCAAGTGATCCCGTTCTTCAACGAACTTGCCGCTTATGAGCAAAACCTTTCGCTCGCGAGAGCAGTTTCTGAAGGTGCTATGGTCATTCAGCCTGATAAAGGTCCTTGGCAGGAAGCAATGGCAGGATTCTGGGAATCTGCTGCGGGTGATGTCGGCGGAATCGACAAGATCATGGAGATCGTCAACACGCCATAACCACAACTGGGTCAGGGAGGTTGGCCACTTGCGGGCCTCCCTGATTTAGCAACACAAAATGGATTTCTTTATGATCTGGTTGCAGCCGAAAGTGATCGTGCGATGCAAAAACACAATCTGAAAGAGCGAAGATCATGCAGATTGATCTGTCCGAATGGCACCTAACGATGGCGCCAATCGGGAACAGCAATGCGGGCAAAACCGGACTGCGTCACAAACAAATGCGCAGTCTATAATGAATTAATTGAACTGCCTTTCTGCACGACAAACCCAAAAGGGAACCGCTTATTATGCAATCCAGACGATCAAAATATAACCTGCCTGAAAAATTCCCCGAAGAAGATTTTCTGCGCGGCGGAACCATGCGTCACGAGATCATCGTTATGGCTGTGGAAGCTGCCAACAAGCAGGGCTATCCAGATGTCGATGATCAGTCGATCTGGTCCAACAAAGAACATCGCGAATTGATGCTGGATTATCTCAGGGATTGTCGTCCGCTACCGGTTATTCTGGAGCTGATTGCAGAATTTGAAAGTGGTAAACCGGCCGCAACAAACTGATCGGTGGTTTGTCATCGCGCCAGAATTGTTTCTGTCGCGACCAGGACGTACAGCYGCCACACCTTCACCGATACGAACCAGCATACGAGCCGGTTGGTCATTGATAAGGCCAGATCGCTTGGCGTACGGCGTATAGAATGTGGTGCCCAACAGTCGGTTCTTACCTTGTGACAACATGCCAACTCAACTGACCATCAATGAAATGGAGACCCCATGAGACAATATAATCCCAAAACTGTTGCTGCCCCTGCGGGCGCCTATTCACATGCGATCGGTGTGCCCGCCAATGCCCGAAGCCTCTATGTATCTGGGCAGGTGGGTATTGATAAGGACGGGAATTTGGGCTGCGATGTAGGAGAACAAACACATATCGTGTGGCAGAATATTAGTCTGATCCTGCAGGATGCAGGAATGGAACTGGCTGATATAGTCAAGGTTACCGCATATCTGACGGACCCGGCCGATCTGCCGGCCTATGGAAAAGCGCGCTCAGAAATTCTGGGTGATGCGCGGCCATGTTCGACGCTTCTCTTTGTGTCCGCCCTGGTTCATCCAGAATGGAAGATCGAAGTTGAAGTCGTGGCAGCCAAGGAAGAGTAATTCCTGTTTTAGGCATCGTGGGGATACAGGCGGTATTTTACTGGTTCAGACTATTTGAGACAGATGGCGGTTGCCCCTTGTTATGAAGTGAGCATGAACCTGGCCGCCCGTTCAGCAATCATCATCGTGGCAGCATTGGTGTTGCCTGAAATGATGTTTGGCATCACGGATGCATCGGCCACGCGCAATCCCTTGATCCCACGTACGCGCAATTCTGGATCAACGACCGCCTGAGAATCGTCGGCAGCACCCATCCGGCAGGTGCCAACGGGATGGAACACTGTCTTGGCGTGGGCGGCGATATGCGCCTCCAGCATTGCTTCGGATTGTGTATCGCCGGCGGGTTTTGTCCGTTCGCTGATTATGTCCCGCATCGTGTTGGTCTCAAGAATTTTCAGACCGAGCTTCAGACCGCGCAGCATCGTTATGACATCTGCGCGCGCCGACAGAACATTTGCCTGCAAAAGGATCGGGTCCTTGGGGTCAGCGCTGCGTAGTTGCAGCTGTCCGCGAGACTGGGGCCGCAACACACATGCCGAAAAGCCCAACCCGTGTCCTGTTTCACGCGTGCCATCTGTGGCCAGCGAGAAGGCGGGCATGAAATGAAACTGGATATCAGGGCGTCCGGTATTGGCTGTATCGATAAACCCGCCACATTGGAGAATATTGGAAGACAGCAGTCCTTTGCGTGTCGCAATATACTGGGCCATATGTTTTACTGCGCGCAAACCACGATCATGCCCAAAAACCGAAATCGGTTCTTTCAGACGCGCCTCGATTGGTACGGCCACATGATCCTGAAGATTTTGTCCGACACCAGATAAATCACCAATAACGTCTACGCCCATGTCTTTGAGATGTGCAGCTGGCCCGAGGCCGGAGCGCATCAGGATAGCAGGGGTTACCAGCGCGCCGGCTGTAAGCACGACTTCGCCTCTGGCTTCAAGCTTCTGCCCGTTCTCCAGTTCGACCCCGGTGGCACGCCCTTGGTGCAACAAAATGCGCGCCACGCGGGTTTCTGTTAGCACCTGGAGATTTTTGCGCCCAAGCACAGGGGTCAAAAATGCCTTGGCCGCGGAGGAGCGCCGCCCGTTGCGCGTTGTGACCTGGTAGAACCCCATGCCATCCTGGATTGCCCCGTTGAAATCTGGATTGCGTGGCAGGCCGGCCTCTTCTGCTGCCGCAAGGAACATCTCGCAAAGCGGGTGGCGAAACTGGGGGGCCGACACACCCAGCGCCCCATTTGTACCATGATATTCATCGTTGAAGGTGTCGTTGCCTTCCATATCGCGGAACACAGGCAACACGTCATCATAGGACCAGTTGCGACACCCCATCTGAGACCAGGTGGCATAGTCGTCAGCTTGACCCCGCACATAGATCAAGGCGTTGACCGACGAGCCACCACCGATCACGTTGCCTTGCATCAAATGGAAACCGCGGCCACCAAGTTCTTCCTGTGGCTCACCGCGATATTGGGTCATTTCTTTATCGCCCCGGTTCACGCGAAAGAAGGTTGCGGGGATATGTATCCAGGGGTTGGTATCTCGCCGCCCAGATTCGATCAATGCGACTTGGGTTGCGGGATTTTCCGATAGGCGAGCGGCCAGAACGCAGCCTGCGGACCCACCGCCAACGATAATATAGTCGTATGTCATAGGGGCCTCATAAGTTAGTGGGCGAAGTCAAAAATGAAGGTGCATTTCAGGCSGGAATTAAAAAATTTGCAACGAGGTCAGTCGGGCGGAGGGACTGCAAGAAATGCCTCGTTGGTCCAGCTTTGGACACTGCTATCGAGCGAACTGCTGGTCAGGTCCATCTCAAAGCCGCAGCGAAGCATGTCGCTGCGATGGCGGGTTTCACCGGTCAGGATCGGTGTTTTGTCCATTTCGAAATAGACGAGCGATCTGATGAGAATCGGGTCCGTTGGAGCGATCTGCAGCAAAATGGCATCGCGTTCCCCAGCCAGGCGTGCGGTCAACTCCCAGGACGCTTTTGACAGGGTAAGTTTGCGTTGTACCAAGTCGATGATCGATTCCGTAGCGGTGTCGATATTGAAATTCAGCCGCGCGGCCATCTCAATCGACATGACCCGGTCGTCGATGGCCAATGGTACATGGGCAACCGACCGTACCCGCCGCAAAGATATGACAGGTGACCCAGCTTCAATCTCGAGAACGCGTGCCTCAATCGCCGTGGCCGCTCTGGTCTCAAAAGCATGGATCCGGTGAATTATGGCAGCGCCGGTCATGGATTTTCCCGCACCTGATTCTCCCACAACGCCGAGAAC
>JAESRU010000024.1 GCA_016764455.1 Hyphomicrobiales bacterium
GGTTTTGAGGTGATCTATACGGGTCTGCGTAAAAGCCCGGAAGAGATCGCGTTGGCTGCCCGCGACGCTGAAGTTGATGTGATCGGATTATCGATCCTATCAGGCTCGCACATGCCGATTTGCCAGGACCTGAAATCGCAACTTGAAAAATACCAGCTCACCAACAAAGTCTGGGTGATTGGTGGCAATATACCGGAAGAAGACCATGACGCGCTGCTTGAAATCGGCGTTGAGGGTGTCTTCAACACGGGATCAAAACTCAACGATATTATCGCATTTATCAGGGAGAAAGTCAGTGAACGAGCAGATTAAGGTCGACGTGCGCTGGAACGAATCCGGCATCGAGATCAAACCGCTTTATACCATTGAAGATGTGGTCGAGAGCCATATCGAGGAAGCGGGTATTCCCGATGGCATCGGGTTGCCGGGGCAATATCCGTTCACCCGCGGCATCCACGATATGATGTACCGTAAACGTCCCTGGACCATGCGCCAATATACCGGCTTCGGTAATGCGGAAGATACCAACAAACGCTTCAAATATCTGATTGAGACCGGCAATACGGGCTTGAATGTAGCCTTCGATCTGCCGACCCAGTGCGGGTTTGATTCCGACGACCCTATGGCCGCTGGCGAAGTGGGCCGGGTCGGCATGGCGATCGATACGTTGAAGGATATGGAAATCGCCTTTGACGGTATCGACATCGAAAATGTCACCGTCTCGCTGACCATCAAYGGCACYGCCGCGATCATGATCGCCATGTATCTGGCTATGGCCGAGAAACGTGGCTTCGACCTAAAAAAAATGCGCGGCACCTGCCAGAAYGATATTTTGAAGGAATATGTCGGACGCGGCACCTGGATTTACCCGGTCGATCCATCGGTCCGGCTGGTAGCAGATACAATGGAATATTGTGCGTCTGAAGCCCCGCTTTACAGCCCGGTTTCGGTGTGCGGCTATCATATCCGCGAATCCGGTGCGACCCCGGTTGAAGAAATGGCCTATGGCTTTTGTATCGCACGGGCCTATTTCGATCAGGTTTTGAAACGCGGGCTCGATATCGATGATTTCGCTTACCGGATGTCGTTCAACTTCAATATTTTTGGACAATTGTTCGAGCAGATTTGTAAATTCCGGGCGGGCCGTCGCTTGTGGGCGAAGATTGTCAAAAACGAATTTGGCGCCAAAAACCCGAAATCCATGTGGCTTCGGATGATCGCTGGTGGTGGCGGCTCTGGCCTSACCATYGAGCARCCCGAAAACAAYATYGTGCGCGGSTCYTATTACGCSCTGATCTCKGCSCTGTCCGGGGCGCAAACAGTGGCGCTTTGTTGCTACGACGAGGCCTATACGATCCCGTCWGAAAAAGCYCARCGCATCTCGACCCGCACCATGCAGATCCTGATCGAGGAAATGGGCWTGACCGATACGGTCGATCCGTTGGCAGGGTCGCATTATGTGGAGACCCTCACCAACCAGATGGAATCCGAGATGGTCCGGATCATGAAGGAAGTCGATGACGATGGCGGCATCCTGAAATTGATCTCGGAAGGCAAGATCCAGTCGCRTGTTTCCAAACAGGCCCACCAACACCAAAAGGACCTGGAAGACGGATCGTTCCGCAAGGTCGGCGTGAATTGTTTCGAGATCGAGCAAGAAGACCATGCGGTCGAAATGCACCCCTACAAGCGCGAAGATGCAGACAAACAGGTCGATCGTCTGAACAAGGTCAAAGCTGATCGTGACGATGCCGCTGTAACAACAGCTTTGGACAATTTACGCAAAGCTGCCAAGGGCAGCGACAATATGATGCCCGCTATCATGGAAGCCGTGAAAGCTTACGCAAGCGTTGGCGAAATGAACGCAGTTCTTGTCGATGTGTTCGGCAAATACAAAGAACCGGTCATTTTCTGAACCCGGTTACAGGAGTAAACATTTATGACATTGCCGCAAAACCAATCTCCGGCAGAGTTCGAATATTACGTCAATGCGACCAGCATTGAAGAGGCCTGCCGCGCTCTTGGCGATGGCACGGGAACAATTTTGGCAGGCGGGTCTGATCTCTGGGTCCAGAAGGATGAAGGTGTCAAAACATTTGGCCCGCGCCTGATCAACATTTCACGCCTTGAAGAATTGGCTGAAATCAGCATTGGCAACGACCAGGTCCGGCTCGGCGCGCGGGTCACCATGACCGACATTTTGTGCAATAACGAATTGGGCAAAATCGCACCAGGTCTGGCTGAAGCAGCGAACCGTTTTGCCAGCTCGCAAATCCGTAATGTGGCAACCATTGGCGGTAATTTCGCCAACGCATCGCCTGCTGCCGACGCGGTTATTCCACTGCTCTGCCTTGATGCCGAAATCGAATTGGCGCGTCTGGATGGCAACGCGGTTGCTACCCGTAGCATTCCGGCGGTAGATTTTTTTACCGGGCCAGGCAAATCCGTTCGCGCTGCCGATGAACTAATCACGGCGATTTCGTTCAAACCGCGTGACGGAAAATCCTTGGCGCGTTTCTTCAAGAGCGGGCCACGCCCGGCGCTCGAAATCTCAATTGTCTCTCTTGGTATTGTTGCAGACATTTCAGACGGCAAATTGTCAAACGTGCGCATCGCCCTTGGTGCCGTTGCACCAATTCCGTTCCGGGCACGCAAAACCGAAGCCCTGATCGAGGGGCAAAAAATTGACGACAATCTCATTGCTGCTGCAACCGATTATTTGGCAGAAGAAATTTCCCCCATTGGCGATGTGCGCGGTTCAGCCTGGTACCGTCGGCATCTGGCCAGAACCTATTTGCAGGAGGCATTGACCAATGTCGCTTAAAGTAGAAATCGCATTCAAATTAAATGGCCATGCTGTCGCCCAGGAAATTCTGACATCTGCGTCCACCCTTCAAGTGCTGAACAGAGATTTCGATCTAGCCGGCGCCAAGCTGGCCTGCGGCGAAGGTGAATGCGGGGCTTGCACAATTTTGGTCGATGGCGTTTCGCGCAATGCCTGCCTGATGGCGGGGGTCGATCTTGATGGCCGCGATGTTGAAACCGTCGAAGGTCTTTGGGAAAGCAATGGCCTTGATCCGGTACAGGAAGCTTTTGTAAAATCTGGCGCGGTCCAGTGCGGGTATTGCACGCCGGGCATGGTGATGCAGGCTAAATATCTGCTCAAGCCGGGCAAGAAACTAAGCCGCGATGAAGTTCTTCGTGGGCTTGAGGGCAATGTCTGCCGCTGTACCGGTTACCACAAAATTGTCGATGCAATCGTCGCTGTCAGTGGAGAAACCTCATGAACAAAATCATCGAAAAAGAAGAGATTGTTGGTGCCCGTATCGCCAAGCTTGATGCACCGGAAAAAGTGACGGGTCGTACCCGCTACATCAACGACATGGTGCTKCCGCGCATGCTGTACGCGAAAATTTTCCGCACCGACCGGGTCCACGCCAAAATTCTGAAAATTGATGTTTCCAAAGCCCAAGCCCTGCCGGGCGTTCATGCAGTAATCACTGCAGCCGATACGCCGGATGGCAAGATCGGGGTCATCAAGGACAACCCGCCGCTAAAGGGTGATAAAGTCCGCTGCATCCGTGATGAGCTGGCAGCCGTTGCTGCCGACACGGAAGAGATTTGCGATGCGGCGCTCCGGTTGATCGAAGTAGACTATGAAGACCTTGAACCCGTTTTCACCTGCGAAGATGCGCTGAAACCCGGTGCCCCGGTGATCGACGAAGAGCGCCCAGACAATATCGCCATGGGACAGAATTTCCTCCACGGCGATATCAGCGAAGGCGAAAAAGCTTCAGACCATATCGTCGAAGGCGCCTACAATGTGCATTACGTCACCCATTGTAATATGGGCACGAGCTGCYGCATCGCTGATATTTCTGCGAGCGGCAAAGTGACGCTTTATTCCCAGAGTCAATATCCTTACATCATGAAGATGGATCTGGCCCCGGCGCTTGATATCCACCCTGGTGACTTGCGTATCGTGCAGCCGCCGGTTGGTGGGGCATTCGGGTCCAAGCTCGATGTTTATCCAAATGAGCCGATCTGTATTTTGCTGGCACAAAAAACCCGTCGTCCGGTCAAGTTGACATACAGCCGTGAAGAGGAATTTATTGTTTCCCCGACCCGTCAACCGGTGGAGTTTAAAATCCGCGCTGGCATGACTTCGGATGGAAAATTCACATTCCGCGAAGTGAATTCGCTTCTGAATAATGGCGGCTACACGTCTTGGGGTGCCACCACGCCGTATGTCACCATGCGTACTTGCACGTCCCATTATGTGGTGCCTCATGTGAGCTATTCGGCCCGCGCAGTTTATACCAACAATCCATTCGCTGGGTCCTTCCGGGGATACGGCAATGTGCAGGCCACATGGTGCGTCGAGCTTCATGTGGACAAGATGGCAGAAGTCGCCAATCTCAACCCAATCGAGATCAGGTTGCTCAACGCCAACGAACCAAATTCAATCACGCCCCAGGGCTCCGACCTTGGTTGCATCGATCTTGTTGGATGCATCAATATTGCTGCTGAAAAATCCGGCTTCCTTGAAAAATGGAAAGCCAACCGGACGACCCAGGATGATGGCGAACGCTATAAACGTGGCATCGGCATCGCGACCTCTTTGCATAATGCGGGCGGCGCCAAAATTCATAAATCAGATGGTTGTGGTACGATCCTGACCATGGACGATTATGCCCGCGTCACGGTWATGACCGGCGCATCAGATATCGGCCAGGGCAGCGATACCGTGATCGCCCAGATCGTAGCTCAGGAACTCGGTGTCCCGATCCGCGATATAACAATTATCAACAATGATACCGCGCTTGGGCCCTGGGACGTTGGGGTTCATGCCAGCCGCACCACCTATATTGCCGGCAATTCAGCAAAGCGCGCGGCTATTGATGCCCGTGGCCAACTTCTCTCGGCTGCCGAAAAACAATCGAACGTCACCGCCGATCTGCTCGATCTTCGCGGCGGCTATGTGGTGCAAGCTGACAATGGTGAAGCAGTGATCGAGATCGCAAAATTATTGCGTCAAATCCATTTTGCCGGGGAAAATTCTACCCTCGTCATGGCCACCGATTATTACGAACCACCTACCGAGCCAGAAGATAAAGATCATATGGGTGATATGTCGGCGGCTTATTCGCACGCTGCCCATGTTGCTGAAATTGTGGTTGATACGCTGACCGGCGAGATCAAGATCGAAAAAATCTGGTCGGTGCAGGATGTTGGCAAGATCATCAACCTGAACGGTATCGAAGGCCAGATCGAGGGCGGCATCGCAATGGGCATCGGTTTTGGGTTGCACGAGAATATGCAGATCGAAGAAGGCATCGTCAAAAACCCGTCCTTCCGTGATTATCATCTGGTCACAGCGCCCGAAATGCCGCCAATCGACATGACCTTTATCGAGACAGATGATCATGAAGGCCCGGAAGGAGCCAAGGGAATTGCCGAATTGCCAACAATCGTGATCGCCCCGGCCATCGGCAACGCATTCTTTAATGCGACCGGGATCTGGATTGATAATCCGCCCCTGACGCCGGAAAAAGTGGCGCGGGCGATCTGGGAACACAAAAACCCGTCAAAAGCTGCAGCAGAATAGGGTAGTTCGATGAAACGTCGCACAATCCTTTCGCTGGAACAGGCATTATCAATGCCGTATGCAACCCTGCGCTTTGCGCAACTCGGGTGGCGGGTGATCCGTATCGAAGCAACCCCGACCGGCAAGGGTCCGCCCGGTGATCCAAACCGCTATATCGGTTCAAAAATTGCCGATGATGACCGCCGCAGTTATTTTGTCGCGCCAAATGTCGGCAAGGAAGCCATCGCGATTAATCTCAAGGAAGCGGCGGGTCGCGAGGTTTTGCACCGCCTGATCCGCGAACTGGAAGTGGATATTTTCTGCTGCAACACYTTGCCCGGTCGTTACRAAACTTTCGGCATYGATTACGAAACCTTGTCKGCCATTCGCCCGGAATTGATCTGGGCCGGRATATCYGCTCTTGGGCCCGAATATCCAAATACACCGGGCTACGATCCCGGCATCCAGGCGATGGCTGGATATATGGAAACAACCGGCGATCCCGATGGTCCACCGACGCTGGCMGGGATCCCGATCATTGATCTGAAAGCGGGCGACGAAGTTTTTGCTCAAACTTGCCTGGCGCTGGCCGAACGTGCTGAGACCGGCAAAGGCAAACGGATCGATGTATCCATGCTGCAAGCGGCATCATCCTGGCTGATCACAACCTTGCCGTTGATCGATTTTGGTGCGGAGCCTGAAGAAATGTCGCGCTGGGGCAACGCCCATCGCAAATTCATCCCCTCGAACGTCTATCCGACCAAAGACGGCTTCCTCTATGTGGCCATGGGGTCAGACCGCCAATGGCAGCGCATGGTTGAGATCGAAAAATTCAAATCCCTCGATACCCCGGAACGCGTCAGCAATAGCGGGCGCTATGATGATCGGGAGAATATYTACGCCGATATTGGAGCCATCACCGCGCAATATGGCACTGCCGAATTGCAGGCGGATTTTTCCGGTGCGACGGTCCCGAACTCGGTGATCAACACGATCCCCATGGTGCGTGAAGAACCGGCGATAAAATCCCGTCTGACAATAACCCATACACCAGACGGCAATCTGGTGCGGATGCCGCCCATGGCAGTTGATTCTGAGGGAGGCGTAACGGATCTCGAATTTGCGCCGCGATACGGCGAACATACCGAAGCAGTGCTACGTGAAGCYGGTCTTGGGGACGAAGAAATCTCAACCCTCGCCGGGCAGGGAATTRTCTCTAAAACCGTCTAGTCGGAAATAAAGGAACGAAAATCATGAGTGGAAATCTTGACGGGCGGGTCGCCCTTGTTACCGGATCAGGCCGTGGTATCGGCCGAGCAATTGCGGAAAAACTGGCATCTGAAGGTGCGCTGATCGTGGTCAACGATCTTGACGCAGAAATCGCAGGTGAAACCGTTGACGCGATCACAGCCATTGGCAGCAAGGCGGTTGCTTGCGTTGGTGATGTTACGACGCCCGATTTTGGCAAGCAGTTTGTGGAAACAGCGGTCAAAGAATTTGGCGGCGTCGATATCGTCATCAACAATGCAGGCTATGCTTGGGACGCGGTCATTCAGAAAATGACAGATGAACAGTTCGAAGCAATGTTGAATGTCCACACCGTTGCCCCGTTTCGTATCCTGCGAGCGGCCGCTGATTTTATCCGCCCCGCCGCCAAGGCTGAAATTGAAAAAGGTRAAGTGAGATACCGCAAGGTCGTCAACATTTCWTCCATTTCAGGCCTATACGGCAATGCCGGTCAGATGGGGTATTCGGCGGGTAAATCAGCCCTTGTCGGTATGACTAGGACGCTGGCGAAAGAATGGGGCCGCTATAATGTCAACGTCAATTGCGTRGCTTTCGGYTTCATCCGCACCCGCATGACCCAGGAGCTTGGCGCAGGCGAAGCGATTGCAAAAATCGGTAACCGCRAAATTGGCATGGGCATCCATCCCGACATGATCAAGGCGATGGAACGCACGATCCCCATGGGCCGGGGTGGTACGCCGGAAGAAGCGGCCGGTGCGGTCTATCTGATGTGCACACCAGAATCGAATTATATTTCGGGCCAGGTATTGTTGGCAGGTGGCGGCCTGATCATGTGATCAGGGTTGGCCGTCTTTCCCTGCTTCCAACCGGCGCTTTTCTCTGGCGATGGTAATCAGCGAATAGATNGCGACGCTGCCGATAACGATTGCCCCGCCGGCAAGCGAAGTTGTGCCCGGCGTCTCGCCGATAAAATACCAGACAAGCAATGGCGCGAGGATTGCTTCGATCAGAACCAACATTGAAACTTCTGCAGCCTTGATCAATTTTGTTGCAAGGGTGATGAATACGAACCCGGCACCAACCTGAAATATGCCCGAGATAATGCTCAGGACAGCATCCCCTGGCGCAAGCGAGATATCACCATCCGCCATCCAGATTGCCGTGGCTGCCGAGATTAATCCGCCCAAACCTGAGGCGGCAAATGTATCAATCTGGCCTGCGATCCGCAGCATAATGACAAGCGCCACATAGGTTGCAAGTGCACCAATAGCGTACAAGACACCAACAAGGTGATCGTCGCTTATGCCGCCGGAAAACATTATACCAATCCCGGTCATGGCACCGGCCAGCGCCAACAGGCCCCGCGCGGTCAAAACCTCTCCAAGCACCAGCCACGCAGCCAACGCCACGAAAAGCGGAGCGGACCCGAGCAGGAACGTCACGTTGGCGACGCTGGTATGGACCAGTCCCATCAAATAGAAAATTTGTCCAAGACCCAGCGCCAATGCGATCAGGGGGGCGAGAATTCCAGCCCTCGTGAAATCGGTGAAGACCTGGCGCAAAGACCCGGTACGTACAATCGAGACAGTGAACATGAAACCGGCAAAAGCGAGGCTGCGCCACCCCAGAATGTGCCAGCCATCGGCATCAACGCTCATCAGGCGGACAATGAGACCGCCAAGCCCAAGGGTGATCCCGGCCATCGCGCCATAAATGATACCGCGACCGCGATCTGTTAAAAATGTGCTGGTGTCTGTTCTCATTGCCTGCGAAATCCACTTCAAACCCGTGATCGCGATTTTGAACTGTTTTCACTGTGCGGCAAGCGATTAGTTCAATTGCAACAGACAATTGCCGAGATTGTTCCTGTCCCCGCTTTTATGGATTGGTTTGACTCGTATTCCGCCCTTTTTTTCATGGGTGACAGGGAAAATTTTGACACCGTTTCGGCCGCTGGAATTAAGGAAAACGCCTGTTTTTGAGAAATATTCTAAAAAGGGGCTTTTCCAGATTAGAATAATTCTTTAGTATGTATGGAAATTGCGTGGGATATTTGGTGGCAGCAAAAGAGGGAAAAACAATGAAACTCAAAAAAGAAGATATCGAGACGCTCCGTGAATTGGACCGTCGTCGTCTTTTGAAACTTGGTTCAGCGGGCGCATTTGTTACCTTTGCAGGGGCATCTTTGCTGACAACCACCACAAGTGCGGAAGCCAAAGATGGCGATCCGGGCGATCCCTACGATAACGACCCGTATGATGATACGGATATCCGCGATGGCCGCACAGGCAATCGTCGTCGTCGTCGTCGTCAACGTCGTATTTCTGACCCGGCTGATTCTGATCCGTATAACGGCGCAGATTCTGACTAGGGCATTTTCCAGCCCATCGGTCATTATCTGATCGGAAGTCGGCTGGAATTGAACTTACAAGCGGGACTACAGAGGTAAATCCTCTGTGGTCCTGTTTTATTTCATGCCCGGAATAATGACCCAAATATGGGGCGGGACCAAATATGGAGCGGGAATTGTTTTCAGAGCCTATCATCTGCTTATTGTCAGGGCTTGTTTCAATCTCTAGACTGATTTTACGGTGCACGGGAATTGCGGGCGGATAAAAACTTTTTTGAAGGAGCCCGAATGAGATATTTGCGAGAGATATTAAAGTGATCCGTGATCTGGATTTCTGGTGGTTGCTGCAATTGCAACTCGCCAAATACTTCTATGTGTTTGCCTGTATTAAGCAAAGAGACATCAGCAGTCTACCGCGGGTCTTTGGCTAAACCAGCTGATGTTTAGTTGGCATRACACTAAGTGGTAATCATCACAAACCGAAACTTTTTCAAACACCAGTTAAAGGTGCGTACAATGYTAAAATCYGTTGAARCCAAKCCAATCCGCCAAATCTCAGACCTGTTACAAGGCATGACGCGGGARGTWTTTTTTGAGGAATATTTCCAGAAAAAGCCGTTTGTCCTGAAACGCAATGATCCTGATTTTTATGGAGATATTTTGCGGGTCGAGGATTTGGAATATTTTATCGAGTGCAATACCGATCATATTTCAACCGTCAGCGCGGTTGARGAAGATGGTGCYCGYGCCAGATTTGAGGGCGGTTCCAAAACCTCCTACGTGGAACAGGTGTACGACAAGTTGCACAATGGTTTTTCAATTGTACTGGATGCGTTGCAATTAAACCATCCGCCCCTAAAAGATATGTGTCTGGGGCTTCAGGCTGAAACCATGTACCGGTTCCAGACCAATATTTACATCACCCCGCCGGCAGCGCGTGCTTTCAAGCTGCATTTTGATGGCCACGATGTTTTTATCCTGCAAACCCACGGCACCAAGAAATGGTTCATCGATGAAGAGGCGCTGATGGTTCCTATCGAAGGCGATCATTATAAGGGTCCGGACTCGATGGAAGGCCGGACCTTTACCGAGCATCTTATGGAGCCAGGTGATTTCATTTATATTCCGAAGGGTTTTTTACACCKGGCGGAATCCAGCGATACAGAATTTTCTATCCACGTCACGCTTGGTTTCCACCCTCCTATTTGGCAGAAATTGATGGACCAGGTTGTTGAATCTGCCGTTCGGGAAAATGCCRAATTGCGCGCCGCCATGCCAATGTGGGAAATGTCCGGTGCYAGTGARCCTGAGTTGAAGAAATGGGCCAAAATGTTATTGGGCTATATCAACGAGGATTTGATCRTTCGCGAAATGCGCGAGTTTCCCAAGCTTTGGGGCGACATGCTCGATGGCCAGTTTAGTGGGCAATTCCTGTCGGCCATCAATTATTTGAGCAAAAATGTCGAAAAATCTTTTCGCGGAAACAAATCCAYTCCGGTGAAGGAATATAACGAAGGCGAGAATTTTGTGCTCCGCTTTTATGGCAAGGAAGTACGGTTCCCGGCGGGCGCCGCCAACGCAGTTGCGTTTTGTCTGAAAAGCGACAAATTCGCCCAGGCCGATATCCCCGATCTGGAAGATGATGAAAGTCGCGAAATTTTAATCGAACGCCTGGTCCGTGAAGGCCTGGTATTGGTCGATAAGGCCTGACGGAAAATTCTGTCTTAGGCGACGCGTGAAATTGAGATTGCTGCATCAAAAACCTGATCGGCAATCTCTTTTTCGTTGTCTGGCCCCTGTGCGCCATAGGCGTTGCGGGCGTCCAATTGCTTGGCGGCGGAAGCTTCCGAATTCAGATCGGTGGGATTGGTCGAAGATGCGCTCTCGCTATCCCCGCTACTTTCTTCAAGGCCTTTTTCGGCCAGTTCCGCCTGGGCCTGGGTCCGCGATTGCTGGGCCTGACGGGCCACCTGTAAATCTTGTGACGATGGGTTGGCAGGTGCGAGCGCTGCCCGGATAACCACATCCATCTTGCGGATCGTGGCTTCCGGGTTGCCTTTCACAGGCGCGGAATCGATTTGCACTTCGCCGCCAGTGGCGTAGCGCTTGCCATCTGGCCCGGCCGTGAATTGATAACTTGGAGATCCGGCCAATTCTCCGCCAGCTGTTGCGTGCGCGCGCTCATGGGCGCGGACTTCGTCGTCTCTGCGTTTTAGTTCCTGGACCGCGCGCTCTTCATCTTTCGACAAATCCTGATCGGACGATTTTCCGGATTTTTCAGAAGTTGATACCGGCGCGCTCAATCGGCTGGATGCCAGCGATTGCGGGCCTGATGCTGGTGCCGTGGATTCGCTGCYGGATGAATGATTGTRATGWACAGGTTSCGCGCCGCCACCRCGRCTCGCGCTGGCAAAGCCCGYATTCGCAAAAACCGGGACGGATCCTAGACCTGAAATCATRSYGGCAATGTGCCGGATCATGGTTGACGGGGCCTTAACCCACGATCACGCCTTGGTGAAGACGGCGATGAATATCTGGCGTCTGGAATAATCTGATATTATTTCCTCACGCAGTTCGGTATTACAATTCCTGGCCGGAAACCGGTTCGGAACCACCTGTTGGAGAAGGCGCAAATATGGAAAATGCGGAATTGGCCACCGAGCCCCCGGTAGGCGGAACCTGGGATAGCGCTTTGAACGCTGCATTGTCGCTCGCCGAACAGGGCGGGTTGGTTATCTATATTCTGGGAATTCTATCGGTTTTTGGCCTGGCGTTGGTGCTTTACAAACTCGCCCAATTCACAATATTGCGCAGCCAATTGGCCAGGGAGAAACGCGCCCTTGATCTGTGGCGCCAAGCCAACCCGGTTGACGCTTTGAAATTGGTCAAAGGCAAACAGGGTCCGGTCTCGCGATTGATGGCAGCWGCCATGGCCGCCAGAATAAACGGCGTTACRGATAAATCMGCMCTYGAAGACCGGTTGGAGATAGCCGCTGTGCAGGAAATTACGGACCTGCGTCAATTCATGCGGGCGCTGGAATTGATCGCCATAACGTCACCATTGTTAGGTCTGCTCGGTACTGTGCTCGGGATGATCGATGCTTTCCGTGCGCTTGAAGCGGCAGGTAGTCGGGTCGATCCATCTATCCTGTCCGGCGGCATCTGGGTTGCCCTGCTGACCACAGCCGCGGGCCTTATTGTTGCGATCCCCGCTGCAACTTTTCACAGCTTGTTTGAAGGCACGATTGAAAAAACCATCGCCCGGATGGAGCAAGCTCTGACCCTCATTCTATTGGGGTCGACCAGTCCAAAACAATGATCAAGCTCGCCACATCAAAAACCTCTGGAAAGGTCCTTGTGGGCCTGACCTCGCTTGTTGATGTGGTTTTTATTTTGCTGATTTTTTTCATGCTGGCATCAAGCTTCAACGATTGGCGCGGTATCCAGATGAGCCTTCCTTCAACGTCCGGCGAAAGTGCAGATTTTCCGAACCCGATCCTTCTCTCTTTGGATGCAGACAACCGGATTTCATTTGAAGACCAAGAACTCAACTTCGCTGATCTTGCGCTTCGCCTTGGCGCGGCAATCGAGGCTGATCCAGACCGCCGGATCATCATCCGTGTCGCTGCCGATGTTCCGCTCCAGGACAGTGTAAATTTGCTTGATCTAATAGATCGTGTTGGCGGCCGCGACGCGCTGTTAATCGAGAACCGAGACGGGGGTGTGGGGAACTGAAACTTCGTCACCCGCCAGCACGGGCCAAACCTGAATTCAACCTCCCGATGATCAATATCGTGTTTCTGTTGCTGCTCTTTTTCATGCTAGCAGGCACGGTTGAAGCGATCGATATTGTTCAGATCACCCCGCCAGATTCCACAGCCGGTGAGCAAGAAGACAATGGCGTCGCCAATATTTTGATGGATAGCGAGGGTAAGCTATTTTTTGAAAGCGAAGCGGTTGAGCTTGTTAATCTTGGCGCAGACATAGCGGCGAAACTGACCGAAGATCCTGAACTCCAGGTTCGTTTCAAAGTCGATGGCGCGGCGTCAACCATCCAGGTTATTCATGTCCTCGATGCCCTGCGAAATGCCGGCGTTCCAGAATTGGTATTGCTGACACTGGAAGCAAATCAATGACCATGCGCCCCGCATGGCTGATGGTGGCCCTGTTTGTTGCAATTATTTTGCACGGTGCGGCCTTCATGTTGTTGAGCCTTGGGGAAGAACGCGGCGTTGCTGAAACCGGCGATGAGGGCATTTTGGTTTCACTCGGCACTCCCTCTGAATTTGGAGCAGGCGGTGCCAGCGATGTCGATCAGCCTGTCGAAGAGGAAATCGAGCAGGAGACTGAAGTTGAAGCAGAGGCCGAAGCCGAAGCCGAGACTGATCTGGAAGAGTGGGATGACCCAGAGATTGAAGCAGCGCCCAAAACCGAAACAATAGAACCCGTTCTGACCGAACCTATGGTTCCCAATGATACGCAACCTTTGGTTCCCAATGATATTGTCAGCGATCAGATAGCGACCGAAGAAACCGCCCCGGTGGATGAAGCGGCACCCGAACCAATCGTTGAGCCAATCCCCGCAGAGGCGGTTCAGGAAGCAGAAGCGGAGCCAGACCCGGCAATTGAAGAAGATATCGTTCCTGTTGAGCCGGTGCAGGATGAAATTTTGCCGGACCCGGAACAGATCGAAGATATTATCCCACCAGAACAGGACATATCCGAGCTGGCAAACACTGAACCGGTGCAAATTGCTGAACCGGTTCTGCCTGAAGAAACCGAGCGAGCTGCAATGCSSWTGCSRYWRTYKARGCSGNNGYWACCMGMARMTGNRGCCNSGYCGCCGTCGCGCAGCAGCGAGGTCGCGCCAAGCGGCAACTCCTACCCGCCGGTCAAGCGGAGCGGCGGCAAGTGGCAACAGCCAAAGAGAAAGTGAGAACGCCCAAACAGGTGGCGGTAACGCAGCTGAACAAGCTGATTATCTGTCCAGGCTCCATGCCCAACTGGTGGGTGCGAAACGCTATCCCCGGTCTGCCCGCGCCGATGGTATTGAAGGCGTTGCCCAGATCAGCATGACGATCAACCGCGCCGGACGGATAACGGCGTTTCGGATTGTCCGCAGTTCCGGGCATCAGATTCTGGATCAGGAAATCAACAATATGATATCCAGGGTTCAACCATTGCCGCGCATGCCAGCCAGCATGCCCCAGCGCCAGATCAGCATCAACATGGCGATCCGGTTCAAACTGAATTGATACTGAATTGATTTTGAAAGGAATGGTACAGCTGGGAGGAATTGAACCACCGACCTCCTGATCCACAATCAGGCGCTCTAACCGACTGAGCTACAGCTGCACGGGTCCTTGTCCATATAGCGGACTTAAGGCGGGTGCAACCTAAGCTTTCCCCTTCGCATTGGCAAGCGGAACAGTTGCCTGTTTTTTCGGCTTTATTCATATTCTTTACCTGGCCTGAGGAACGTGGTCTGGTTAACCAAATGTTAAAATACCAGTCCGTTTTCTGCGTCCGGGGCTGGGGATATGAAAAATTTTGCCCTATAACAGGTTGAACCGGATTGTTACGTTTGGCGGAACTGCAATCTGGCGGCATTTGAGGCCCGTGCCGGTGTTTTTCAGAGGATGTCCCGCAAGGGATTCCCCGCAAACGGTAAAACGGGATAAAGATCAGAATGGTCGATATTACAAAATTTGCAAATGAACCAGTGCTGGCGGCGCTCGTCGATGATGCTGCCCCGGCTTGGCTTTGGTCAACGCAGAACYGGCGAATTGTCTGGGCAAACCGGATCGGTTTGGCGTTTTGGGGTCAGTCATCCCTAACCGGCCTCGCTGATCATTCACCTAACAAGTCCCATGGCTTTCGGCATCTGGGCAGGCTTGGTGGCGAGCTGGATATGGGGCGGTCCCGCGTGGAGCGTCTGCGCTTTTTCCGTCGCCGTCGCGATGTTGCCCTGACCTGCAAAGTGAGCGCATTGGCGCTTGAAGGCGACAAATATTTGCTGGTCCATTCCTTGAGCCAAATTCCAGACCTTGAGCCTGTGCCGGAAATTTTGCCTGAGGACGTGTTGGTTCCTGAGAACGTGTTGGTTGAAGATGCTACCTTGATCGAGGTTCCAAACCGGTCAGATAATAAAGAAACCACGTCCGAAATCACAGAAGATACAAGTACGGAAGTGCTGCAAGAACCAGACGATGCCCTCTCTCCAACTGACAATGATGCCGGTGCGACATCTGAACCTCCAGCAGGGGCTAATGTGCTCCCGTTTCGTGGTCAGGAATTTTCTGAAATGGCAGATCGCCGCCACCTTACCGGGGTTGAAGAGGAAGCCTTTCGGGCCATCGCCGACGCGCTCGGGTTGGAGCAAGAGACAGCCCGATCCAATGATGTTTCGCAAGACGAGGAAGCTGAGGATTTGATCGTTGATGCACCTGAACCCAATGAAACAGATACATCTTCTCCGGGTATATTTGATCGAGGTGTAACGATTTCCGCTGCCCCTGCGGGTAAATTGCTGGAATTCCAGAATTTACTCGAAAAATTGTCAGTGGCTTGTTTCATTTACCGCGTTGGCGGCAACGATGGGGATGGCGAAGCACTGTTTGCAAGCCCAGCGTATCTGGATTTGTTCGGGTACGAAAATATGGAAACTGCGCTTTCTGCAAACGGAATTGCGGCCCTTCTGCCGGCCTCGCCACCATCTGGCGACACAGCTGATGATCGGCGGATTGTAACAATCACGAGAGAAGACGGCGGCACTGTGCCGGTGCTTGCCAAACTCCATACTGTTGGCTGGGCCGGAAGCGCTGCCATGATGATGACGCTGACCGATCAGGTGCCGAGCCCTTCAAGCCAAGATGCCGATACCGGGATCCAAGATGCTGATATAGGTACGGGAATTGATCTTGGGCGGGTTTTTGAAACTGCATTTGAAGCTGCCATTATCTTAAATGACGAAGGCGAAATTCGCCACGCCAACGAGATGGCCAGAGATATGTTCAATCTTGAACACGGCAACCAAGACGAGATGAACATCACCGATTTGCTGGAAGTTGGTGAAGGTGAAACTGCGCCTGATTTGTTGCGTCGTTTGGCCGATGGCAGCAGCCAGTTGACCGCGTCTGGGCATGAAATAACCGGCAAGGTCTATGGCGGCGCGGATATTCCGTTATTTATCAGGCTGCGCCCGCTTACCGACAATGCGGATGCAACTTATTGTGCGACTTTCACCGATGTTAGCCGGTGGCAGGATATTGCTGATGCCGAGATCAACGCACGCAAGGCCGCTGAAGATGCCAACGAGAAAAAAACAGATTTTCTCTCTGGTCTCAGTCATGAAATCCGCACGTCCCTGAATCCGGTTCTCGGGTTTTCGGAAGCCATCATCGAAGAGCGTTTTGGTCCCTTCGAGCACGAACAATATGCGGGCTATATCAAGGATATCTACGAAAGCGGCACTCACCTGCTGGCCCTCGTCAACGATATGCTCGATTTGTCAAAAATCGAAGCCGGACAGGCCGATCTGAATTTTACCAGCGTCGATATCAACGAAGTGGCAAATACCTGCGTCAAGCTGATGCAGCCGGAAGCCAACAAGGAACGCATCATTATCCGCACGAATCTCAGCCAGAATATGCCCGAGATTGTGGCGGATGAACAAAGTTTGCGCCAGATAACGCTGAACCTGCTGTCCAATGCCGTCAAATATACCGGGCCGGGTGGCCAGGTTATTGTCAGCACACGGATGACAGACGCGGGAGAACAACAATTACGGGTCCGCGATACCGGTCGCGGCATGTCACAGGAAGAACTTGATATTGCTGTGCAGCCGTTTGGGCGCGCTGAAACTGTTCGCAAAAATACCGAAGGTACGGGCCTTGGATTGCCGCTGACCAACGCTTTGATCGAAGCCAATCGTGCGCATTTTTCTATCGACAGCACAGCGGGCGAAGGCACGTTGGTCGAGGTTACATTCCCGGTCAACAGGGTACTGGCGGGCTGATCCAGCAAAATGTCCTGAAAACGAAGTCAACTTGCCAAAGGAAGCTCTGGCAAAGGTGAGCCGATATCGGATAAGGTCTGCCAAACCGGGCTTGTGATAGCCAGATTCTGCACGAGGATATTATGAACGCTGACAATATAGTTTTTCACCATCTGGCAATCGCACTCCGCCTGGAGCTGACCGCCGTCAATCAATATCTGCTGCATTCGCATCTGTTGCGTGATTGGGGTTTCGACAAGCTCGCCGAAAAAATACGCGAAGAAATGTCGGAAGAAGCCGGCCACGCAGATCTGTTAATCGAGCGGCAATTGTTTTTGAAAAGCACCCCCGATCCATCAAAACTCGATGAGATCAAGTTTGTAACCAGCGTGCGCGAAATGCTGGATTTAGATCTTGAAAGCGAACGTGTCGCCCTGAAAGCCTATGTTGAAGCAGCGGCGGATTGCGAAAAGGTCGGGGATTATGTCAGCCGGAACCTGTTTGTAACGCTGATTTCCGATGAAGAGCATCATATCGAATGGCTGGAAAAACAACTCGGCCTGATGAAACATCTTGGTGACGGCATTTATCTGCAATCACAAATGGGTGCAGCCGGCGGTGACAACGGCTAGGGGTAACACCTTGCAGATTTATGTTTGTAGCGCTGAACGGCTTGGAGATATTTTGTATTTCCGGCATTCCACATCATGAATACCAATACCTTGAAATCAGAAACCGGTGCCGCACCCGCCAGATCAGGGAGCCGGTTGTGGCTCTGGCTTGTGGGGGCCATCGTATTAATCGCGATAGTGCCGATTATCGCGATTCTGGTGATCGCGCTCAAAGCCGAGAATAATATCTGGCCTCATCTGGTCTCGACCGTGCTACCGCGTGCTGCCTTCGATA
>JAESRU010000025.1 GCA_016764455.1 Hyphomicrobiales bacterium
CGGTCTGTATCGTGACCTCGATCATCGGCAGCTTCTTCGTGCGGCTGGGCAAGAGCCAGAACATCATGGGSGCSCTGKMKCWGGGGCTGATCGTGACCGGCGTCGCSRTCACCCGCTATGGCGGCATYTGGGCAGCGCGGCGGGGCTAGAGGTTGTTGGCGCAGAGAGCCTTGAATCGCGGCAAGATTTCCAAAGCACCTTCGAGGTTACCCGAAGCCAAACGGGCGCGGATGGCGCGGACTTGCGCTGGGTGAAATGACTCACCCGAATTCAATCCAGCTTGTGCCCGCATCACACTATAGAACGGTGCAGCGACCTCTGCTTGTTCAGCCAGATTTTCAAGATACAGGGCGTTGGCTTCTGAAAACACATACATAAAACGGAATTTTTCCGCCAATTCGAACAAATCCTTCAACGCGCCCGCATTGTGGCTGCATACGCTCAGACGGACAAGTTGCCGAACACYTCTGGAATAGCGTGCCACGTCTTCCGCACTCCATCCCGGTATGAGGTCGGGCACCTGCACGTACAAATTGACAGACGGCAGCAGGCCAAAAAACATCTCGTCACCCGGCATCCTACGTTTTGCAGCTTCGATCACCGGGATCATCATTTCATGGGCACGACACCGCTGATATGCCGGTGCATGTTGTCTCAGAATTTTGTCATCAAAATTTATGCGGATTTGTTCATCGGCGAATAGCGGCAACAGATCAGGATAAAGCCGCAAAAACCCGCCCTGCAATTGAGTGAGCACGATTTCGCATCGGCCTTCTCGGACGGAATTTTCAAATTGCGCGCGGACAATTGGCGGAAATCCATCAACGAAATTTCGGCCCAAATAGGGATGCCAGGGACTATCCGGCCCGGTCCAGTCGAGGGCGAGGTTATCTTCATCACTCGCGAATAGTTCGAATTGCCGCAGGAATGAATCGCTTTCGGGCGTTGCTGCAAAGGCGGAAACACCCATGGTGGCCGATACGGCAAAGGATAGAAGCAGGTTTTTCAAGAATGCGTTCAAAGAGCCACGACCTTAAATTCCAGATTATTTCAAGCTCAGAATATGCCTCTCGCATTGTGGCAGTAAATTGATGTTCATTCGAAGCTACCCCGCTGCACGCACTATCCCSTCCCGCATRATSKCTGCTTCATCYGGGAAATTTGCCTGCGCTGCCGGGGGTATWTCCWGCCAGTTTGGGGCCGGGGTTTGGTGTTTGAAATAATCAAACGGATTGCTTGCCGGTCCGCCGGGAGCGGCGACGATGATGCGGCCTACCATGCCGCCATGTTCGTGGGGAGCGCAGAAATAATCATAGGTTCCGGGTTCGATTAATTTGACTTCGAAATGGTCTCCGGGATTGACCAGATAGCCGCTGTCAAACGGCATGGCATCAACCGGGATACGCAAACTGTGATCATCGTTATTGGGGTGATAGGCGGTGACGGTGTGGACATTGGCAGCAATCGTCCAGCGGATTTTTACGCCCGGCTGCACCAGAACACCAATCGGATCGAACCAGACATGGTTGCCCTGGATATCGCTGTTCATGGCGATATCGACAAATTCGTTGCCTGCCCGGGCGAATTTCAAAATTGCGGGCGTGGCAAGACCGGCGAGCATCAGCCCGCCGGTCCCTAAAATCGCGCGTCGCGAAATCATTTCGGTTCCAGACCCTAGTTGAGGTCCGCGCTTTGCGGGTCCACATGCCAGACGGTGACATGGTAATGCGGCACATCAACGCCTGGGTGACCGGCATTATAATACATGTCGACCGAGTGGACATTGTCTCCGGCAACCGCAAGGCCGTTAAATGCCTTTTCATTTTGCATGTCGGCAATCGGGATCATGTAGATCGTCGAGACCAGCTTGCCGGTTCGATCATAAGCCGCAAACGGGCCCGCAGGCAGGGTCGTGGGGTCGACAAAAAGGCTTCCCAAACCAGGGATGAATTCAGGCAGTGGCACCAGCGTGCTGACTTGTTTATAGTCGCCAGCAGCAGGTGCCATCGGAGCCGCATTTCCGGCCACGGCAGGCAACGCGGTCAGCATTGTCAAAGACAAGGCAAAAAGAGTTTTTTTGATCATTGTGTGTCTCCAGAATTTTGTTGGTTACAAAAAATCGAGAGATGGAGATTTGGACTAATGCGACCGCTGCACTGAATTTACGATACCGAGATCACCGAGCCGGGTCAGTACTTTTTGTACAATCCGGTCGCAGCGTTTGCCAAGGAACGGGAAGGCATTCAGGGTTGCTTGATTGACCCGACTTTCGAGGGCTTTGCGCAACAATCCCCGCGCCCTGTGCAAGCGGGTTTTTACCGTTTGCGGCAGAATGCCAAGCGCGTCGGCGGTTTCCTCAATGGTCATGCCTTCAATCATGCGCAACATAAACACTTCGCGAAACCCGTCTGGCAAGGCATCGATTTCAGCCTCAATTACCAACCGGATTTCGCCAATCGCGGCGTGGCGTTCAGGGGTCATTGCGAGCCCGCCCGACCAAGCCTCTGTTGCCTCTGGCATATTTTCGATATCGCCCGGCATTTCCTGCACAAGATTGTGCTGGCGCTTGATTTGGCGATATCTGGAAATGGCCAGATTTGCGGTAATACGGGCCAGCCAGGCGCTAAAACCTGACGGTGATCGCAACGTATCGATGCCCGTAAATGCCTTGATATAGGCTTCCTGGACAATGTCCTCGGCTTCCCCGTCATCGCGCAATATGGAACGCGCAATCCGGTACATCCGCTGATTATTCTGGCGGATAACAAGAGTGAACGCGCCATAATCCCCGCATTGCATGGCCTTGAGGGCGGCCAGTTGCAATTCCGGGACAGCTACAATTTCGGTGCTTTGGTTCATCATTTCGTCCAACGTCTCCATCTTACGATGCCCCTTAGACGATTGGAACGCGCAAAAGGTTCCCGGAAATGCAAAATAAAATTGGCAGCTACCTGATCACCCGGCCTGCCAGCGCTTTCCAAACTTGGTATTCCGCCGCTTCATCTACATCTTCCAGATAATCGATCAGGGTGACATTTTCTGCACCCAGCCTCGCAACCGTGTCAGCTAGGGTATGTTGCGACGACCAGCGAATTCCAGAAAAGAAGTCCTGTACGCGCGGCGTACCCCGGCTCCCGACCAGCCAATAACCGCCATCGGGCGCTGGGCCAAATACAGCCGRTTTTTGCCCCAGTGCCGAAATTGCRTGGGCGATATGGTTGGGTCTGATGCCCGGAATATCTGAACCAATGACCATTGCCCGTCGGCCCCGACCAAGATCTAGCAGGCGCTGCATGCGATCACCGAGATTTCCGATTCTCTGGGGGATACGGGGTAGATGCGCGGGCCAACTGAGATTGTCCACTTCTTCATCCGGGGTCACCGCRATAATCGTTTCCCAGCGCKGGTCGTTACCAAGCCGRATSGCGAGCGAYCGGCTCRTGGCGCGGTAAAAACGGATCGCTTCGGCAACGCCGATTTTTGCCGCCAACCTTGTTTTGGCGCGWCCCGCCATGGGCGCACGGACCATAATGAACAGGACCGGTTTTTGGTTCGCGCTCACTAGACGTAAATCCGTTTGATTGTCGCAATCGGCACACGCGCAAAATAGAGGCTGACGCAAAATATATTTTTGAGGCTGCGGCGAAAATAGCCGTCGCGCTCGTAGCGAATTGCCGAGCTTGTTGCTCGCGCCCGCAAATGGCGCAAACGCCTGCGCCCGATCCGGCGGACAAATTCCACGTCTTCCATCAGGGCCATCTGTTTGTACCCGCCAAGGCTGTCGTAAAGATGCTTTTCAATCAGCAACCCCTGGTCGCCATAAGGCAGCGCGAAAATCCGGCAGCGCAGATCAACCAGTTTTTCGATTATCCGCGCCCGCGTCCGGGGAGATGCCATGGTAAATTTGAAGCTGGCCGCCTTGCCCGGCATCAATGCCATATGCTGGCGWGCATCGCTAATCCAGGTATCATCCAGAATGGTGTCGGCGTGCAGAAACAACAGCCAGGGTTTGCTGGCAGCTTTTGCCCCCGCCGCCAATTGCTGGCCGCGMCCGGGAATTCCRGACACCCATTTGCATCCAGCAGCTTCAGCAATCGCCTCAGTTGCATCGCTGGACCCGCCATCGCTGATGATCACTTCACCCACAAGCCCCTCGACAGAGGCTTGCACCAGCGCTTCCAAAGTGGCGGGCAGGCCGTCGGCGGCGTTCAATGTGGGGATGACGATGCTGATCATCTGGTTTCTATAGCAAAGGCTTCGCCCGGCGACACATCAAATTACCAATAGTAAATTTGTTCTTGTTTTGTTCTGTATGATTGATTATATTCAAAATATGGAACGCAGCCCTCCCTATTCAGAACACGTCCCCGGAAAGAAGCCCGGACCGGCCCCCTTCACGCAGAATTCTGCGAACGGTCCGGGTTTCTTTGCCCGGGGGCTGGTTGATAAATCAGACCGGCGCGGGCGCGGAGCTGTATCCAACCATTCGGGCCGGTTTGAAGCTAAAGACCGGGTCGCGATTGATGACGGCTGGGATCTGGACGTTGAGCCAGCGCCGTTCCGCACCAATGTTGTTATGGAAAAAGCCCGCACGATCATCACGCGCAATCAATCGCCGGATATTTCGTTTGATCGCTCGATTAACCCGTATCAGGGATGTGAACATGGTTGTGTCTATTGTTTTGCCCGGCCAACGCATGCCTATTATGGCCTCTCGGCGGGGTTGGATTTTGAAACGCAATTATTTGCCAAGCCAAACGCCGCCGCCCTTCTTGAAAAAGAACTGGCGGCACCGGGCTATGAACCGCGCACGATCGCGATTGGCACCAATACGGACCCGTACCAACCGATTGAGCGCGAGCATCGGATCACGCGCTCAATTCTGGAAGTGCTTGCGCGCACCTCTCACCCGGTCGGGATTGTCACCAAGTCGGCTTTGATCCTGCGGGATCTTGATATTTTGGCACCGATGGCCGCACGCGGGCTGGTCAAGGTCGCCATTTCAGTTACCGGCCTCGACCATAAATTGTCGCGGATTATGGAACCCCGCGCCGCAGCTCCGGGGCGGCGGATGGAAACCATCCGGGCGCTTTCCAAGGCCGGTATCCCTGTCAGTGTCATGGTGGCCCCGGTTATTCCCGCCATCAACGATATGGAAATCGAGAAAATCCTCGCCTATGCCAAAGCCGAAGGCGCACGGGAAGCCGGGTATATCCTGCTCCGATTGCCGCACGAGGTGCGCGATTTATTCCGCGAATGGCTTCATGAACATTTTCCTGACCGCGCCGCAAAGGTAATGTCGCAAATGAAAGAAATGCGTGGCGGCGCTGATTATGATGCGACCTGGGGCCGACGGATGCGCGGCATCGGCCCCTATGCCTGGAGCATCGGCCGGCGGTTTGAAATTGCCAGCCGACGCGAAAAGTTCAATTCTGAGAGATTGTTGCTCAGGACAGACCTTTTCGTACCCCCTGCAATTTCCGGCCAACAACTGGATTTTTTCAAACAGGCAAGTTGATGATGATCCCACCTCGCGTAAATCTGATCACACTCGGTGTCAGCGATATCGACCATAGCACCCGGTTTTATGAAGCTTTGGGCTGGAAAAAATCATCCGCCAGCAAGCCCGGCGAGATCAGTTTCTTTTCCCTCGGCAATATTGTTTTCGGGCTGTATCCCCGCGACAAGCTCGCGGACGATGCAGGCATTCCCGACAATGGCGATGCTTCGCTATTCCGCGGCGTTGCTCATTCCATCAAYACKGCRAACGAGGCTGAAGTTGATACCTGGMTGGCGGTTGCGGTTGAAGCCGGGGCGCGGCTTGCCAAACCCGGACAGAAAGTTTTCTGGGGCGGATATTCAGGTTATTTCGCTGATCCCGACGGACATTTATGGGAAGTGGCGTTCAATCCGTTCGCACCGCTTGATGAAAACGGCCTGATGATCCTGCCGGATTAAACCTTGCGATCCCGGACCGGCCTTTGCACCATGGCGCATGGGCAAAGCTGATTCCAATCTCCCCGACTTCTCATTTGAAGAGGCGCAATTTGCGGGCGGCGCGAAAATTGTCGCGGGCGTTGATGAAGTTGGGCGCGGACCCTGGGCCGGGCCGGTTGTAGCAGCAGCGGTTATTCTCGACCCTGCCCGCATACCGGACGGATTAAACGATTCCAAAAAATTATCACCCAAACGTCGGGATCAAATTTTTGAAGAGATCACAAGGGCCGCCGCGTTTTCTGTTGCCCTCATCTCGCCTGCCGAAATCGACCAGTTGAACATTCTTCGGGCCAGCCTCAAAGCCATGGCCAATGCGATTGCAGGGCTGCCAAAAACACCTGACGCCATACTTGTGGATGGCAACCAAATACCGCCAACCAATATTGTCTGCCAGACCATTGTCGGCGGTGACGGGCGATCATTATCCATTGCAGCCGCTTCGATTGTCGCCAAGGTGACCCGCGACCGGATTATGCAAAAACTGGCGCTGGAGTATCCAGGCTTCGGCTGGGAGACCAACATGGGATATGGCACCAAGGCGCATCAAATTGGCCTCGCAAAACATGGCGTCACGCCGCATCACCGGCGCAGCTTTCGCCCGATYAAAGCTGCCCTGGAAAACCGCTAAGTTTCAAAAAACGCTGATAGTTTCAATCTCTTAATCGAAATTTTACCAACATGACGGCACCATCCGCATATTGTTTTGTTTGTGTGGTGTAGCGTAAAATGCGTAAATGTGAAGGCGAGCCTCTCGCCGGTTTTCTTGATACAATCACTCTTGGCGACTGTATCAAAAGTCTGAAAAAAATCCCTGATCAATCAGTTGATCTGGTTTTTGCTGATCCTCCTTATAATCTCCAGCTCGAAAATGCGCTGCACCGCCCAGACAATTCGCGCGTTGATGCGGTTGATGATGATTGGGACAAATTCGCCAGTTTTGCGGATTATGATGCTTTCTCTAAAAGCTGGCTCAAGGAATGYCGCCGSGTTCTYAAACCAACCGGCACGCTTTGGGTAATCGGGTCTTATCATAATATTTTTCGGGTTGGTTGCACCCTCCAAGATTTGGGATTTTGGATTCTCAACGATGTTGTGTGGCGCAAGTCCAACCCGATGCCGAATTTTCGCGGCACCCGTTTTACCAATGCCCATGAAACTCTGATCTGGGCAGCTTTGGATGCGAAACAGAAATCCTACACGTTTAATTACGATGCCATGAAGGCCCTGAATGAAGGCACGCAAATGCGCTCGGATTGGGTTTTGCCGATCTGCAACGGCGGCGAACGCCTGAAAGGCGAGGATGGTCGCAAGGTCCATCCGACGCAAAAACCGGAATCCCTGTTGCACCGAGTTATCCTGTCTTCCTCCAAACCTGGCGATATCATCCTTGATCCGTTTTTCGGCACCGGCACAACCGGCGCCGTCGCGAAACGGTTGGGCCGCCATTATATCGGGCTTGAGCAAGACAAGGGCTATGCGAAAGCCGCCAAAGAGCGGATCGAGGCCGTAGTGCCGGTCCCACTTGATGCGCTTGAAATTACCAAAAGCAAACGCGCCGAACCGCGCGTACCGTTTGGCACGCTTGTTGAACGGGGGATGATTGAAGCCGGCACAAAACTTTATGATCCGCGCAACCGGTTTGAAGCCAAAGTTCGCGCCGACGGCACCCTCGCAACAAGTGAAATGCAGGGGTCGATCCATAAAATCGGCGCCCATGTTCAGGGGCTCGAAGCCTGTAACGGCTGGACCTTCTGGCACTTCAAGCAGCGTGGAAAATTGACGTCGATTGACACCCTGCGCCAGCAAGTGCGCAAGGAATTATACGCCAACTAATCGAGCATCTGACTGGCCACTTTCTTCATCACCGATGGCAAGGCTGCTTCGTGAAAATGCGAAGGCTGCACCCATCGGTAATGGTTCAAGGCCGATAGAAAATCCGAATTGAAGCCGCCCGGCAATGTTACCCTGTGCAGGGTCAGTTCGAGCGTGAAATGAGTGAAGATATGGCGCACAACGCCCTCCTGCGCCTCACATTCCAGATCATGAAATGTCGAACAATCGGGCATCGCGACAGCAAGGCTGGTTGCCGCCTCTCCTTCGATCCAGGGCGTTGATGGAAATTCGCTCATACCGCCGAGCAATCCGGTGGGGGGCCTTTGGCGAAGCAACACCAGGCCATCGCCCCGCTCGATCCAGAAAATTGTACCGACCCGCAAAGGTCGGATTTTCTTTGGCGCTTTCACCGGAAGGCTTGCTGCTATATCCAGCTTACGCGCAGAACAATCTTTGCCAAGCGGACAGGCGCTGCATTTGGGCCGAAGCGGGGCGCAGAGCGAGGCCCCCAGATCCATCAAGGCTTGCGCCATATCGCCGGGGCGTTCATGAGAAATCAAAGTTTGAGCCACTTCGCTGATCATTGCTTTGGCACCTGGCAATGGCGCATCGATGGCGTCCAGCCTGGCGGCCACCCGCTCAATATTGCCGTCCACCGGCATCACCGGAATATTGAAAGCAATCGCCCCGATCGCTGCCGCAGTATAAGGTCCAATGCCGGGGAGCGATTGAAGCTCATCCAGAGATTTTGGAAATCTGCCATTGTGATCTGCAACAACTCTTTGGGCACAAGCGTGCAAATTTCGGGCACGGGCATAATATCCAAGCCCGGCCCAGGCGGCGAGAATATTATCCAAATCCGYTRCGGCCAGATCARMAACCSTCGGCCATCGTTTCAAAAACGCTTCGAAATACGGGATGACCGTTGCAACAACGGTTTGTTGCAGCATGATTTCACTGAGCCAGACATGGTACGGATCAGGCASCACACCCGGTCCCGCGCGCCACGGCAAATCGCGCCGGTGGGCATCGTACCATGCAAGCAGTTTGTTGATTCTGGCAGACGCTGTTTTCATTCGGCCCCGCGTCAGGAAAATTTTCTATCCGGTACCCAACTTGCTGGACCGATTCGACGGATCAGCCTATGCTGAACCCATGGCAAAACAAGTGTCAAAACGCCGCCTTCCGGCATCCCCATTCAAGAGCCCTGCGRTCAGCGCCGGRGATGCYGCATCRTCTGTATTRCAGGATWTATTCTCAAGCCGGGGWTTTGGRACGCACCAGATYGTMTCMAAYTGGCAGGCAATTGTTGGCGACGAACTGGCTGARATGACCGCGCCGGAAAAACTMAGCTGGACCAACCCGCCACCCGGCAGCCATATGGGCGAAAATGGCCAGACCGCAATTTTGCACTTGCGGGTAGAAGGGCCGGTGGCTTTAGAAATTCAACATATGGCGGGGCAGATTATAGAGAGGATCAATAATTATCTTGGCGCGCCGCTGGTTCAGTCATTGCGAATTTTGCAAGCGCCTCTGGCCCGAACACCCGCACCAAAACGGGTTTCAAGTGTGCATATTCCCGCSAGSCAGGAAARTTCWTCTGCCGAGGYCAGCGAACMAGATGAYCCGCTRGATGCAGCTTTGGCGCGTCTTGGAGCGGCSATYGGWGAAACATGACAAATAATTCATTTGCCTTGGCCGCGACAAGGCCACATTTTGTCTGCAATTAGAACGCGCTGACATACGGCACGGCAACAACCTTGATGAATGAGGACTGACATGATCTTGAATCGGCGTAATTTTCTGGCGGGCACGTCTGCAACAGCCTTGATGACGGGCATCAATATGCCGGTTTCGTTTGCCCAGAGCGGCGACGAATTGCTGGTCGCTGGCCCGCTTGGCGAAAAAACTATGGGTGATTCAAACGCGCCAGTGCAGATTATTGAATATGCCTCGATGACCTGTGGCCATTGCGCGATTTTTCACAATACGATTTTTCCGGCTCTGAAAGAGAATTATATCGATACCGGCAAAGTCTACTTTATCCTGCGGGAATTCCCTCTGGATCCGCTTTCAGCGGGMGCTTTCATGCTGGCRCGCTGTGCCGGYGAYACCAGRTATTTCACGTTTATCGACGMWYTRTTYAAGYTGCAGGGCACCTGGACCCGSACAAATGACCCTGTTTCGGCGCTGTTTAAYATTTCGCGTCAGGCAGGTTTCACACAGGARACCTTTGACAGYTGCCTCTCGAATCAGCGACTGCTGGACGGAGTGAATTGGGTCAAAAACCGRGCGGAAACAAATTTCGATGTTCGTTCAACGCCGACATTCTTTATCAATGGCGAAATGCGCCGTGGCGTACAATCGTACGAAGTGCTTGAATCCATCATTGGCGGGCTCATCTAGCCGCGCCTATTCTGTAGCAATTTGGCGGGTAGCAACATGAAGTTTACCCGCCTGAGGATGCATGGCTTCAAATCCTTTGTTGATGGCACCGAGGTTCTTGTCGAACCCGGGTTGACCGGAATTGTCGGGCCAAATGGCTGCGGCAAGTCCAATCTTGTGGAAGCCATTCGCTGGGTCATGGGCGAAAGCTCATACAAGAGCATGCGCGCTTCGGGCATGGATGATGTCATTTTTTCAGGCTCGGGAAACCGCCCTGCCCGCAATTCAGCCGAAGTTACACTCCAGATCGATAATTCTGATCGCACCGCGCCAGCAAGCTTTAATGACGCTGATATTCTCGAAGTCACCCGTCGGATCGAGCGCGAAGCTGGATCGGTATACCGGATCAACGGCAAGGATGTGCGGGCACGCGATGTGCAACTGTTATTTGCTGACGCGTCAACCGGATCCCGGTCACCAGCGCTTGTACGCCAGGGGCAAATTGGTGAATTGATCAATTCCAAACCAACCGCACGGCGGCGGTTGTTGGAAGAAGCTGCCGGAATTTCCGGGTTATATTCGCGCCGCCACGAAGCCGAATTGCGGTTGAAGGGCGCCGAGACCAATCTGGAACGTTTGGGCGATATGTCAGGCCAGGTAGAAGCCCAGCTTCAAAATCTTCAGCGACAATCGCGTCATGCTGCCCGGTACAAGAAAATTTCCGAAGATATTCGCAAGTGCCAGGCGCTGCTTTTGCATCTCAAATGGACCGGCGTTGAAGCAGGTGTCGCCAACGACGAACGCGCCCACGAACAACAAACGCTGGTGGCTGCGGAAAAAACTCAAGCCACGGCTGCGTGTTCGCGCGAACGTGCCATCGCCGCCAACGGCATGCCTGAATTGCGCGAGACCGAAGCCAAACTGGCGGCTGCCTTGCAAAGAATTCGTTTGGCTGGCGAACAGCTGGATAGGGAAGAAAAACAGGCGCGGCGGCGACTGGAAGAAATTGCAGCCCTTATCGAACAGAGCGCCGCTGACGTGAAGCGTGAGCAATCGGTGATTGCCGAAGCCAACGACGCTTTGCACAGGCTTGAAACCGAAGAAAAAGAAATCCGCGACGCTACTGAAAATTCTGGCGAGAGCCAACAAAAAGCTGCCGAAATGCTGGCGGCAGATCGCGGCAAGTTGGAAATACAAGAGAAAAAACTCTCTGACCAACTGGATGAAACCGCCGCGATCAAAGCCCGGCGCAACCAGCTCGAACGCTCGGTGTCGGACCAACAGGACCGGGCGGGCCGATTTGCGTCCCAGATGAATGAAGTTGATGACGAGTTGACGGTGATTGAAGAAGAAAACGGCAAGGATTCTGATTTGCAGCGGATCGCCGGTGCGGTGGAAGCAGCCGTTGCTGCCGTTGGAAAGGCTGAAACCGCCGCACTTGATTTTGAAACCCAGCTCACGGACGCCCGCGAAAAAGAATCCGCTTTGCGTGATCCCTGGATGACGATCGAGCGAGAAGCAGAGCAAATTAAGGCGGAGGTCGCCGCGCTCACAAAAGTCCTGAATGTTGAAGGCAGCGATTTATGGCCATCACTTGTTGATGCCATCGAAGTCGACAAGGGATATGAAATTGCCCTTGGCGCAGCTCTTGGTGATGATCTTGATGCCTCCGCTGATGACGCAGCACCTGCCCATTGGGGTCTTGTTGAAAATCCTGACAAAGATCCGAAATTGCCGGATGGGGTCACACCGCTTGATCGCCATGTACGGGCGCCTGATGTATTGCACCGTCGCCTGACCCAGGTTGGTCTGGTTGATCCTGAGCGCGGCAAGGAAATTCAGCAATTGTTGAAACCGGGCCAACGACTGGTTTCGCGCAAGGGTGATTTGTGGCGCTGGGACGGGTTTGTTGTCAGCGCCGACGCGCCAAGCGCTTCAGCGCAACGTCTGGCCCAACGCAACCGGCTTGAAGATACGGTGCTCGAAGCCAAGGCGGCTGAAGCTCGTGCGAGCATGGCCCGGATGGAACTTGATACTTGCGCCGCCAACACCAAGCGGCTCGCAATTCAGGAAGCAGAGCGCCGCACATCTTGGCGCGATGCGCAAACTCTATTGTCGCAAGCCCAGAATAAACTAGCCTCTGCAGAGCGAAATTCGAGCCAGCAAACCGCCCGGATCAGCGCCCTCAAAGAAGCCCAGATACGATTGAAATCATCGTTGCAGGAATCTGAAGGGGTTTGCGAAGACGCCAAACGGGCGCTTTCTGAATTGCCGGCAAGCGAAGAACTTGAAGCTTTGGTCGGGACCCTCCAGACAGAAGTTGCTGGCATGCGGGCATCATATGCCGAAAACAAAGCCCGGTTTGACGGCCTGTCCCGCGAAGCGGATTTGCGCCGCCGCAGGCTTGAAAGCATAGGCATTGAGCGTGAAAACTGGGGCAAGCGCAAAACCGGGGCTGACGCCCATATTTCAACCCTGACCGAGCGAGACGCCGGGGCGCGCACTGAATTGGAAACATTCGCACAGATGCCGGAAACTGTTGCCGCGCGTCGCGAATCCCTGATTGAGGAAATCTCCCGCGCTGAGGCTGTCCACAAGGAAGCAGGCGACGCTGTTGCCGAGGGCGAAACCAAACTGAACAAAGCAGACAAGGCAAGCCGGGACGCTGAATCTGCCCTTGCCAATGTGCGCGAAGACCTCGCCCGTATCGAAGCCCGCCTTGAAGCGGCCCGGAACCGGCGCAGCGAAATTGCGGAAGAAATTGCAGATCAAGTACAGGTGCGCCCAGCCCAATTGCTCTCACTTGCCGGCTTTGACGTCGACGCGCAATTACCGGAATTGAATGCGACCGACGAAAAACTTGAAAAACTGACCGCAAGTCGCGAGCGGATTGGCGCTGTCAATTTGCGGGCTGAGGAAGAAGCGCTTGAAGTTGAAGAGCAGCTCACATCCATGAATGCCGAACAGGAAGATCTGGAAGCCGCGATCCGCAAGCTTCGCCACGCCATTGGACAATTGAATAGGGAAGGACGCGAGCGGCTGTTGCTGGCATTTGATTCCGTCAACACCCATTTCCAAAACCTGTTCCAGACGCTGTTTGCCGGTGGTGAAGCTGAATTGCAGCTCACCGAATCAGACGATCCACTGGAAGCCGGACTGGAAATCCTGGCGCGACCACCAGGCAAAAAACCACAAACATTGTCTTTGCTATCTGGCGGTGAACAGGCGCTGACAGCCCTTGCCTTGATTTTTGCTGTGTTCCTCACCAACCCGGCGCCTATCTGCGTGCTGGACGAAGTGGACGCCCCCCTTGATGATGCCAATGTGGAACGCTTCTGCACTTTGATCGAAGAAATGGCGAGCACAACCGAAACCCGTTTCCTGGTTATCACCCATAATGCCATCACCATGAGCCGCATGAACCGCCTGTTTGGCGTAACCATGTCTGAACGCGGTGTCAGCCAGTTGGTTTCGGTGGATTTGGAGACTGCGGAACAATACCGCGAAGCGGTTTAAAGGCCGCGAATCCCGCACTGCAACAGATTAAGCCGAAATTGGCGACCTGTGTCCGGGATTAAATATAATTTAACCCAACATTTCAATGACTTACAGTTTCACTCCTGTTCTTGACACCCCACGGCCCGCGCACTAGTCTGCGCCCGACCTTGGACCTTGCCATTGGTGGAAAAGGTTCCTCTGAAAAGACGGCCCGCAACATGCCTGGTACGGACAACAGACGGAACAACCACAGACAAGGCGACGGGCGCGAGCACGACACCGATTCTGAACTTCATTCCCGGCTACGGGATCTGAAGGGACGGCTTGGTAAGGCCGAAAAGGCGCGGAATTCCGGGGAAGAACCGGACAATCAGCGCGCCTCTTCAATCGGCCTTGCGTTTCGGCTTGCGACCGAGCTTGTGGTAGGTTTGTTGGTCGGGGGTGTAATCGGATGGTTCCTTGACCGATGGTTGGGAACTTCACCAATTATGCTTTTGGTGTTTTTTGCGCTTGGTGCTGCCGCAGGTATACTCAACGTCATTCGGACCGCACGCGAAATGCAGGCCCAATTGACGGGTGAAGATATTGACGACAACCGGTTTGAAGACTGAAGATTGAAGACCGTATTTCGAAAACCGTATTTTGAAGACTGGGGACTGAAAAATTGGCAACTGAACAAGCAGTAGCAGGTCAAGGCGGGGAAGCCGCAGCGTTTGACCCTATGCATCAATTTGAAATCATACGGCTGATCCCGGTTGAAATTTTTGGCGTCGATGCGTCGTTCACAAATTCCTCTCTATTCATGGTTATCGCGGTCATTTTGATCAGTGGATTTATTATTTTCAGCATGAGCGGTCGGGCCCTGGTGCCGGGCCGGATGCAATCTGTCTCCGAACTTGGCTATGAGTTTGTCGCCAACATGGTGCGCATGAATATTGGTTCGGCCGGGCAAAGATATTTCCCTCTCGTCTTTTCGCTGTTCATGTTTGTGCTGGTCTTGAACATGATCGGCATGGTCCCCTACGCCTTCACGGTGACCAGCCACATCATTGTYACKTTTGCCCTKGCAATCATGATTTTTCTTGGCGTGACYGTKCTYGGGGTTGTTCTCCACGGTTTTGGGTTTYTGAAATTYTTCGTWCCCTCCGGCGTYCCGGCRGCKYTGTTGCCGTTGCTGGTGGTGATCGAAGTGATTTCCTATCTGACCCGTCCGATCAGCCTGTCAGTGCGGCTTTTTGCCAACATGATGGCCGGACATACGATGCTCAAGGTATTCGCCAGTTTCGTTGTCGGCATGGGCATTATCGGTGGCTGGGCGCCACTTGCATTCATGGTTGTCYTTACCGGCCTTGAAGTGATGATCGCTTTTTTGCAGGCCTATGTGTTTGCGATCCTGACTTGTATTTATCTCAACGACGCGATCCATCTGCATTAGGCAGCCGGGCGCAACTAAAACCAACTAATCAACTTAACGAAGGAGTTTTAAAATGGAACCAGAAGCAGCCAAATTGATCGGTGCAGGTCTTGCCTCTATCGCCCTTGCAGGTGCTGGTGTTGGTATCGGCCACATCTTCGGTGCTTACCTTTCAGGCGCWTTGCGCAATCCRTCAGCCGCTGCGGGCCAGTTCCCGAACCTGCTGCTCGGCTTYGCKCTTGCTGAAGCRACCGGCCTGTTCGGTCTCGTTATTGCACTCATTCTGCTGTTCGTTGTCTAACGAATAGATCTGAATTTCGGACCGGGTCGGCAGAGACGGGAAACCGTTTGTTGCCGCTATCCCGGGCCGGGTGTGTATTGTCGCCGGCGCTTTTGCCGGTGATCCAACCAATCAGGTGAGGCCTCATGCCACAGCTAGATTTCTCCACCTTTGCGCCACAAATTGTGTGGCTGGTGATCAGCTTTGTTGCGCTGTATTTCTTGATGTCGAAGCTGGCTTTGCCACGCATCGCAACAGTTCTTGAAAATCGCCGCGACCGGATCGCCAGTGATCTCGACGATGCCAATCGGCTGCGAACAGAGACCGAAGAAGTCATCCAGGCCTATGAAGCTGAATTGGCTGAAGCCCGCGCCAAAGCTCATTCTATCGCCACCGAAATGCGCGAAACATTGAACGCCGATATCGCTGAGAAACAGGCCGAAATCGACGCACAAATCGATGCCCGTATGGGAGAAGCCGAAGCCCGGATTAGCGCCATGAAAAACCAGGCCATGGGCGAAGTGAGCGCGGCSGCTGTYGATACCGCTGACGAAATCATCCGCAYGCNNNTTGKTGGCSGANNNCCYGCYAAAGCWGCGATCACCAAAGCCGTTGCARCGGCACGCRGYAATTAGGAGCCAGACAATGYTTTCCACTCCGGAWTTTTGGGTCGCCGTTTCTTTCGTCGGWTTYATCGYGCTCRTCATKTATATGAAAGCGCCRCAAATGMTYGGCAARGCRCTGGATGATCGTGCTGATGGCATYCGCAACGAACTGGAAGARGCCAAGAARYTGCGYGAAGAAGCGCARGCGGTTYTGGCTGATTATCAGCGCAARCGCCGGGANRCYGNRMWRAGANARCYSGYGAWAWYRWRSTNYCAKGMWMAAGRRGAANGMCNYRAMGVYWCADYKTTSRMGCCNRKRCCRWKMTGARAGNASMKGCNYGMGNGYSSYBKSMWWCNGGCTKMRCYRAAAATYWCCCAGGCCGAACAACAAGCCACCAACGATGTCCGGCTGGCCGCTGCGGATGCCGCAATTGCAGCCGCAGAAAGCGTCATTGCAGGCTCCCTTACAGCCAAGGCCCAAGCCGACCTGATCGCCGACAGCATCAAAAATGTAAAAGCTGGGCTTAACTAGGCAGGATTATACYGCCTTACAATTGATGCATAAGCGCCGATCCTTGTATCCTCAATAGATTGGRAATCCGCAATTATTCTCGCGTAACCCAGCCATTGCCTGATCTCGCAGACGGCTGTGTTGGGCTGTAAGTCGTTTAGATTCCACCTTTTCGCGTTCCATGGTCCTAATCTGTGTTTCCAATCTAGCCACAACTCCTTCTAGCCTCGAAACGTCTTTGGCTGCCGCTATTCCGGTCACCGCTKAAACACCATCCCTCAGCGCACGACCCAACAATCCTCCGCCAGGAAGTAATGAGACCATGTTGGCTGCATTGGCCAGAGATCGTGCCCGCTCAAGCGCCTGATTTGTATCACGTAATTCTGCCTCTGCATCTGGGAGATCACGTGCCAGCCCAAGTTGGATCGTATTTTGCTCTTCAAGAATATCACGATCTCTGTCAAGACCACCTTGTATTCTCTCACATAATCGCCGATTGGCTTCGTCTTCTGATTTGCKGTAGAAGTTCAATTTCATCTCCTTGCCTGATTGGAGGCTCATTGTCTCATGGCAGGAAGAGGCNGGGATTACATTTTTTWGATCTTTGAACATCTTGATTTAAAAGGCATTTTTCCTCTAGGATTGTGCAATGGCAAATTTTATATTTTTATTCTTGTTGTTTCCCTTGCTTGCGACTTCCTTGTGGGCAGCGCCCGGATTTGCCGCTGATACATTTTCTCTGCCCTACGAAGACCGGCAGGTATATTACAAATCCGATAGAGGCATGGATATTCGCGAATTGTTGGGTGAAGAGGCCTTCCAGATTTATAGCGCCGCGCTTGAAACCAAGAATTGCGACCCCGCATATGCCCTGTTGGCCAATGCTTATGCCAATGCCTATCCGGACGAACCGCATCCCGGGTCTGACTTCTCGTCCAGATTAGATTGGGAAGTCTCCATTATCTCTCGTCACTATCGCGGATTGGCTCTATGTCTGGAATTACGCGATCTGGGGGAGCTACAGGCAAAACTGGCACGAGAAGGTGTTCAGATGGAACCGCTTTCTCAAAGCGATCTTGGTGCCCCGCATGACAATGATACGGTTACATCCATCATCGTCAGCGTTCTTCTTCTAAGTGGAATGGCAGGAAACGGCTATACTCCGGCAGCTATGGCGATGCTAAGATTATCGGAGGAAGGGGAGGTTTTCCGCTTCACCCAAGCGTTCCGGTATTATGTTGCATTAAGGTTACGTATTAGAGGGCTAGACACCGAAGAAGTAGCAGACATCACAGCCCGGGCTGCGGCGCGGCTTGATGCAGAGACAATTGCCGAGCTAACCCGCCAAGCGGCGGACGGTCATTTCATCTATTCCGGCGAATGGTTGGAATAGGTGAAACCTTATTCCGCGGCTTCGGCGACCACCGGCGGTGTCCAGCGCAGGATTGGCTGGCGGGCGGCGCGGGTTTCATCGACCCGGCGCGATGGTGCCAGATGCG